>CAZKJO010000010.1:5486-21438 GCA_964553105.1 uncultured Weeksellaceae bacterium
TTCAACTGGAGCTTCAAAATTTGAAAATGTTGTATGTGAGTTCAACCAAGATCTAGCTTTTTTATTGAGGTTATATTCAACCTTTTCTCCTTTCTCATTAATTGAATCCTTTTTCACATAATAGCTTAAATTATCAGCATCAATCTTAAACACTTGTCTAGAAGGAATCCAAACATTTTTGTAAGGTTCGTATATCATTTCTATGTAGGTATATGAACCGGCTTTGGTTTTATTCTCAGCATAAAATTTAGTCAAGGCAAAAGATTCTAAATCTATCATAGCATAACCATGGAGAGATTTTTTCTCTTTTTTCTTAGTGTTAAAACTAACCTCAACTAAATTTCTACCTTCCTGTTGTACACTATCAGTTATGATATAGTTGTAAGCTTTCAAACCTGCTAAAGACAAGGGATTAATGAATTTTCTGAAGAAAAAATTAAACTCATCTTCATTAAACTCTGTAGAAATAGGTTGTAGCGCTATTAGCTCATACAAAGGTGTTCTTAACCCAGAAATCCTCGCGGCCTCTACCTTGTTTTTACTCCCCATCTTCTTATCATAATAATGACTAATGGCCCTTTCGCTAATAAAGAGCATGCTATTTTCTAATAGTTTTTTAGCTTGATTTTGAGAGGAGTCCTGAGCAGTTTTGGGATTTGTAATATAAACAATCGAATCTCCTTGTCCATCGGCCCAAAACTTGGTGTAGGAGTTATATTTATAGTTTTTAAGTGATTTAGGATTGTTTATTTTTTGATTTTCAATTACTTTTTTAATCAACTTCAACGATTTATCGTCATTCGCAATGATCTGAATATCTCTTAAATTAACTAAATCAGAATCGAGATAAATAATATTTTGTTCGACAGGAAGTTGAAAACTCTGTGAAGGAAATCCTGGATGCTCAACATAGATAAGCTCTTGTTTATTGTTTAATATAAACACACCATCTGAATTACTTACGGAAAGTAAATCCCGATTTTGGTTATAAATTTTAACCTGATCTAATGCTTGATCGGACGCTTTATCTTTTACAATGAAGGTATTTTGACCAAAAATAAAACTAGCGATAAGTAGCAACAATAATGCAAAGGAATTCTTCAATGTAAAAAGATATAGATGATAGTTAATATTAAAAACGTCCATTACTTTCAATAGTTCGCATTCACTCAAAATGAAAAGCTACACATCGCTAGTAAGGGACGTTAAATATCGTATTAAAAAAAAATTAAACTTTCATAATATCTGCTTCCTTAGCTGTGAAATGCGCATCTGCTGTTTTCACAAATTTATCTGTAAGCGTTTGAATTTCATTCTCAAGGTTAGCTTTTAAATCTTCTGATAAATCTGAATTTTTAATTTCATGATTAGCATCTTTTCTCCAAGTTCTTATACTAATCTTAGCATTTTCCACTTCAGATTTAGCCATCTTAACCAAATCTTTTCTTCTTTCCTCTGTTAAAGGTGGAACATTGATAAGTACCGAATTTCCGTTATTAGAAGGGTTAAAACCTAGATTTGCTTCCATAATTGCTTTCTCGATAGGCTGAATCATAGCGCTTTCCCAAGGCTGTATACTCAATGTCATAGCATCTGGCGCACTCACGTTAGCAACCTGCGATAGAGGCGTTGGATTCCCATAGTAATCTACCATCACCATAGAAACCATCGCTGGATTTGCTCTACCAGCTCTAATGTTATTAAACGCTTTTTGTAGGTGAGCAATTGCGTCTTGCATCCCAATTTCCGTTTCTTTTACAATATTATCGATATCCATATTTTATATTTTTATTTTTATTTACTAACTAAAGTTCCAATATCTTCTCCCGAAATAATTTTCTTAAGATTACCTTCTGTATTCATGTCAAACACAATAATAGGTAATTCATTTTCCTCACTTAAAGTAAAGGCCGTCATATCCATTACTTTTAAACCTTTTTTATAGACGTCCTTGAAAGTAATATTCGAGAATTTTTCTGCACTACTATCCTTTTCTGGATCTGCCGTGTAAATCCCATCTACACGCGTTCCCTTTAAAATCACATCAGCTTCTATCTCAATAGCTCTTAAAACTGCCGCTGAATCTGTTGTAAAATAAGGATTTCCTAAACCACCACTAAAGATTACCACCCTCTTCTTTTCTAAATGACGGATAGCTCTACGTCTCACATAAGGCTCTGCAATCTGCTCCATTTCAATAGCCGTTTGCAATCTTGGCTCCATTCCAACATCTTCTAAACCTTGTTGTAAGGCCATACCATTAATAATAGTTGCCAACATTCCCATATAATCGCCCTGCACTCTATCCATCCCGTTTGCAGCTCCGGCTATACCGCGGTAGATGTTTCCACCACCAATCACAATAGCAACCTCACAACCCATATCAACAATTTCCTTGATTTGCTTTGAGTATGAAACAATTTGTTGTGGATCTATTCCGTATGCTCTTGAACCCATGAGCGCTTCTCCACTCAATTTTAGTAATACTCGTTGATATTTCATAGTTATAATTTTGCTGTACAAATATAAAAATATGTTGTGATTAATTCTAATTAAAAATTGTCTAGCTATTTACTCAAAATTGTTCTGCATTTAATCTAAATAGTTTTATAGCTCTTGGCTTGCTAAATCTATATAAAAGATGTATTTAAGTTAAACTTGAAGACTAAGTATATTTGGTACACGAATTGCTTTTATTTAATCGAAATAAAAGTCTTTTCATAAAAGTTAAATGAAGATCCCTTAGCAGTGAGGGATCTTTTTTATTACAGATAATTTAATTATACACCTATTGATTACAAATCATTTAATTATAATTAGTTTAACTTACACATATTTATAGAATTGACAAAAATCATGTCTATATCAAGTCCAAAATTCCGTTTTGGCACATAGCTTGTTATAATAAAACTGAAGTAAAAGTCTTTTCATAAAAGTTGAATAATTAGCCCCTCCAAACGGAGCGGGCTTTTTTTTGTGTAAAACTCAAAATAATATCACATAATTTGTTAAAAATTTAACAGAGATAACTATATACGCCTAATATTTACAAAATTGATAAAAGTCATGATAGTAAATACTCAAAATTTGATGTTTTGGCACATGAATTGGATAAGTGTATCTGAAGTAAAAGTTTTTTCATAAAGTTAAGAGAAGGTCCCTAGTAAAAGAGGGACCTTTTTGCTTTTTGAAATATTTATTTCTTATATATTAAATTATATTCCAAACAATTATACCTCAAAATTACTATTCATAAATAATATTTTCCATTGTTAGTGTATTTGGCACACGAATTGCTTTTATTTAATCGAAGTAAAAGTCTTTTCATAAAAGTTGAGTTTGAGCCCCTCAGGAATGAGGGGCTTTTTTATGCCCAAAAAGTTGAGACCAAAAAAAAAGACACCAACCAGAGTTGATGTCTTAGATATTCCAATTAAATGCGCGATTAGATGTGGATAACCTCATCATATGCAGCAGCCACAGCTTCCATCACCGCTTCTGATAATGTTGGGTGTGGGTGAACTGTTTTTAAAATTTCGTGCCCAGTTGTTTCTAATTTTCTAGCAGCAACAGCTTCAGAAATCATTTCTGTAACTCCTACTCCAACCATATGACAACCTAACCACTCGCCATATTTAGCATCGAAAATTACTTTTACGAAACCAGCTGTATCCCCATTTGCAGTTGCTTTACCATTCGCAGAGAATGGGAATTTACCAACTTTGATGTCATATCCAGCCTCTTTAGCCTTCTCTTCTGTATAACCAACAGATGCAACTTCTGGAAGACAGTAAGTACATCCAGGGATATTGTTATAATCGATTGGCTCTACATGCATACCTTTGATTTTCTCAACACAAGTAATTCCTTCTGCTGAAGCCACGTGCGCCAAAGCTTGAGTTGGCAATACATCACCGATGGCATAATAACCTGGGATATTAGTCTCGTAATAATCATTAACGATAATTCTTCCCTTATCTGTAACAATACCCACATCTTCTAATCCTATGTTTTCAATGTTAGGTGTAATACCTACCGCAGATAATACGATTTCAGCTTCTAAAGTTTCTTCACCATTCTTAGTTTTAACCTGAGCTTTAACCCCTGAACCTGATGTATCAACTGATTCCACAGAGGCATTTGTCATAATTTTGATTCCTGCTTTCTTAAATGATTTTTCTAATTCTTTAGAAACATCTTTATCTTCAACCGGAACAATGTTTGGCATATATTCTACGATAGTAACTTCAGTTCCCATAGTTGCATAGAAGTAAGCAAACTCAACTCCAATAGCACCAGAACCAACAACAATCATTGATTTAGGGAAATTTGGCAAGTTCAATGCTTGACGATAACCAATTACTTTCTTTCCATCTTGTGGTAGGTTAGGCAATTCGCGTGAACGAGCTCCCGTAGCAAGAATGATATGATCTGCTGAGTACTCCTTGGTTTCTCCGTCAGCTGAAACAGCTACTTTTTTACCTGGTTTAACTTTAGCTTCACCAAAGATGACATCGATTTTGTTTTTCTTCATTAAAAACTCGACACCTTTGCTCATTTTACCAGCAACATTTCTACTTCTTTGGATAACATTGGGAAATTCAAAAGAAACATCGCCTGGTTTATTTAAACCAAACTCCTCTGCGTTATTGATATATTTAAAAACCTGAGCACTTTTCAATAAAGCCTTTGTAGGAATACATCCCCAATTCAAGCAGATTCCACCTAAATTCTCTTTTTCTACGATTGCCACTTTAAAACCTAATTGCGAAGCTCTGATAGCAGTTACATAACCGCCTGGTCCACTACCAATAACTATGATGTCGTATTTCATGTGTTTATTTTTTAATGTACGCAAAGTTAATAATTTTGTAATGAAATGTTTCCATTTTAAATACTTTAAAAGTAGCTTTTAGCAGTTTCTAATTCCAAATCATGCAAGTTTTACTCTTTTTATAGTATTCTGAAGTAACTTCAATTAATTTTAATGAAATTTATACATGCTGTTTCTTTAAACAATAAAAAAGCCAGCGAATTCTCGCTGGCCCTTTCATAGTTTAGGTTTAATAGTTTAGTTAGCTATTAATTAGTCTATAGTTGTTTCTTGAATTTCAATCTCTCCCTCTGACTCTAACATAGCCAAGAATTTGTCTAAGTTTGGAAGAATTACAATTCTAGTTCTTCTGTTGATCGCTCTGTTTTCCCAGCTATCATTTTCAACTATTGGATTGTAGCTACTTCTACCAGAAGCAATCATTTTCTTACCATCAACATTGTATTGGTTTTCTAACAATCTTACGATAGCCGTTGCACGCTCAACACTTAATTCCCAGTTATCCTTAAAGTTAGATTTTCTAATTTTAGTATCATCTGTATGACCTTCAATCATAACTTCCATAGCTGGCTCTGAATTAATTACATTGGCCAATCTCTCTAATAATGGATATGCTTTTGTACTAACATCTGCACTACCTGGTTGGAATAATAATTTATCTGAAATGTTAATCATTACTACCGTTTTGTCGATGCTAATATCGATATCATCAGCATCCGAACCTGTACTATCAGCTAAACCTTTCTTTAGGTTATGTGAAACTGCCAAATTCAATGAATCCTCTAAAGTTTTAGCACCAGCTAATTTTGCAGGATCTACATCCTTCAAAGTTTCTCTCATAGATGCAAGAGATTTGTTACTTAGTGCAGTAACACCTTCTACATATTGCAACTTAGTTTCATTCTCTGCTCTCAAAGAATTGATTTTTGCGTAATAATCATCAACTTTTTGCTGAACCTGCGTCATTTTATACTCGCAGTTATCTTTTGCAGCTAAAGTTTCTTGATACTTCGTTTCCATTTCGACATACTTTTTCTTCGACACACAAGACGTTGCCAATAAAGCTGCCGCTCCGATAAGAATAATTTGTTTGGTCATAATTTAAATATTTGTGGAGTCTAAAGAAATAATCAAACCAAAGCGGGCTTAAAGAAACGTTAATTAGTGTTAAAAGTACAACTCTATAACTTACGAAATCTTAGTAAACCTTTGTGCAACTTGCGATACATAAGGTTTTAATTTAAATAAAAATTTGTAGAAAAAGAAAAATTCCGAGTAGTTTTCTACTCGGAATTTTTTCTAAAACTTAAATATGAAAAAAAATTTAGCTTTATTTTTCGGTTCTAAACACCAATCCTCCATCTTCAAAATAATCTATGAGTACCACAGAATTATCTTTTACATTACCTGCTAAAATCTCTTTGGATAAGTTATTTAAAACTTCCTGCTGAATAGCACGCTTAATGGGTCTTGCACCAAACTGAGGATCATATCCAACTTTTGCTAAATAATCTATGGCTTGATCTGTTGTATCTAATACTATATCTTTTTTTGCCAAGATGCTAGATAAGCCTTTTAATTGTAATTCAACAATTTCTTTAATTTGTGTTTTATCCAATGGAGTAAACAAGATGGTTTCATCAATTCTGTTTAAAAATTCAGGTCTAAAGCTTTGTTTTAATAAGCCAAAAACATCATTTCTTGTTGCCTCTAGCGTAGAATCATAATCTTTATTCTCTAAATCATCAAAGTTCTCTAATATGATATGCGAACCAATATTTGATGTCATGATAATGATTGAGTTCTTAAAGTTAACTGTTCTACCTTTATTATCTGTCAAGCGTCCATCATCTAAAACTTGAAGCAAGATATTAAACACATCTGGGTGCGCTTTCTCCATCTCGTCTAATAGAATAACCGAATATGGTCTTCTACGAACTGCCTCGGTCAATTGTCCACCTTCGTCGTAGCCAACGTATCCTGGAGGTGCTCCAACCAATCTACTCACAGCATGACGCTCCTGATATTCACTCATATCAATACGTGTCATAGAGTTTTCATCGTCGAACAAATACTCAGCTAAAGCTTTTGCCAGCTCCGTTTTACCTACTCCTGTCGGACCTAAGAATAAGAAAGATCCAATTGGCTTTTTCTCATCACTCAATCCCGCTCTATTTCTCCGAATCGCATCAGATACTGCTTGAATCGCTTCTTGTTGACCAATAACTCTCTTGTGAAGTTCATCTTCTAAGTGAAGCAATTTTTCACGCTCTGATTGCAACATTTTAGTTACCGGAATTCCAGTCCATCGTGCTACCACCTCCGCAATATCTTCTCGATCAACCTCTTCTTTAATCATTTTAGAATCTTGATTCGCTAATTTAGCCTCAAGTTCTTCTAATTTAGCTTCTTCTTCTTTAATCTTACCATAGCGAAGTTCAGCAACTTTAGCAAAATCACCTGCACGCTCAGCTCTTTCTGCTTCAACTTTATATTCATCGATTAACTTTCTAGAATTCTGAATACTTTCCGCTAATCCTTTTTCGGACTGCCAAATGGCATTCAACTCATTTCGAGTTTCATTTAACTCTGACAACTCTTGACGTAATAGCGCTAATTTCTTTTCATCACCTTCGCGCTTGATGGCCTCTACCTCAATCTCAAGCTGAGTAATTTTACGATCAATCACATCTAGTTCTTCAGGTTTAGAGTTCATCTCCATACGTAGTTTAGAAGAAGCTTCATCTATCAAGTCAATTGCCTTATCCGGCAAAAACCTATCAGAAATATATCTTTCAGATAATTCTACTGCTGCAATTACAGCCTCATCCTTAATTCTAATTTGGTGATGTACCTCATATTTTTCTTTAATACCTCTTAAAATTGAAATAGCATCCTCCTCATTAGGCTCAGCAACCATCACTTTTTGGAATCTACGTTCAAGCGCTTTATCCTTCTCAAAGTATTTTTGATATTCGCTTAAAGTTGTAGCACCAATTGCTCTCAGCTCACCTCTTGCTAGTGCAGGCTTAAGAATGTTAGCAGCATCCATAGCTCCTTCTCCACCACCAGCTCCAACTAATGTATGAATTTCGTCAATGAATAAGATAATCTGTCCAGCAGCGCCTGTTACTTCTTTCACTACTGACTTCAATCTTTCCTCGAACTCACCCTTATATTTAGCTCCAGCAATTAATGCTCCCATATCAAGGGAAAATAACTGCTTATTTTTAAGATTTTCCGGAACGTCACCATCAATGATTCTATGTGCTATTCCTTCAGCAATTGCTGTTTTACCCACACCCGGCTCTCCTATTAGAATAGGATTATTCTTAGTTCTACGAGATAAAATCTGCAAAACTCTTCTAATTTCTTCGTCACGTCCAATAACAGGATCTAACTTACCTTCAGCAGCTAAATCAATTAAGTTTTTAGCATATTTATTCAAAGCATTATAAGTATCCTCTTGAGATTGCGATGTTACTCGTTCTCCTTTTCTCAATTCTTTGATAACTTCTAAGGTACTTTTGTGATTAACACCTTGATCCTTTAACAATTGAGCTGCTTTATCGTTTGAGTTTGAAAGCGCTAAAACTAAATGTTCAACACTTACATACTCATCCTTCATTTTTTGAGCCTCATTCATAGCGTCATTCAGAACACGTGATAAGTTTTGTGACACGTGCATATTTCCGCCAGAAACCTTGGAATAGGTTTGAATTAACTCATCTATTTCTTTTTTAAGGTAGTCTATATTGACACCTTGCTTATTAAGAAGATATTCTACCACTTGATTATCTTCTTGCAACATCCCTTTAATAAGATGCCCAACTTCTATTGCCTGCTGTCCGGAGGCTTGCGCGAATTGCTGCGCTTTTTGCACCGTTTCTTGTGCCTTTATTGTAAATTTATTTAAGTCCATTTGGTTTTATATTAAGTTAGTTTAATTTCAAAATACTAGCTGAAAATAATTTTTAATTTTTATTTTCACTCAGTAATTATCAAAATCAATTCCCTTTCGTAAAACTGACAAATTTTCTGAAAATCTTAAAATATATACATATTAAACTGACGATATTTCACTAACAACCAACATTATCTGAAATATTGGCATTATTTATGAAATTAGATATTAGAAATTCATTAGTCATGAATAATATTTTATTATATTTACAATTAAGAAATTAAAAATTAAATTATGAAAAATTACGTATTAGCCTTCTTGTTCCTAAGTTTAGGCTCGTTCATGTTTGCACAATCACCTGTTGGTGTTTGGAAAACCATAGATGATGAAACTGGAAAAGCAAAATCACATGTTCAGATTTACGAACAAAATGGTGATCTCTATGGAAAGGTTATTAAGATTTTAACTCCAGGAAAAGAAAATGCAGTTTGTACTGGATGTTCTGGTGCCAATAAAAACAAACCTATTAATGGTTTAGTTATTTTAGAAAAAGTTAAAAAAGTAGGTAAAAATAAGTGGGATAATGGGACTATTTTAGACCCAAATAAAGGTAAGACCTATTCAGTTTCTATTGAGTTGGAAAATGCCAACAAGTTAAAACTAAGAGGTTATATGGGCTTTTCTCTATTAGGAAGAACACAATACTGGGAAAGAGTTAAATAAGATTAAGTCTTTGAATGTTATATAAATCCTTTGATTCATTTCAAGGGATTTCTTATTTGGTATAATTCAAATTCCTTTCAACGTCAGAAGCAAATAGATATTAAACTACAAAGAAAAAAAAGTGACCCCGAGAGGATTCGAACCCCTAACCCTCAGAGCCGAAATCTGATATTCTATCCAGTTGAACTACGGGGCCTCTGATGAGTGGGCAAATTTACAAAATGATTTATAATAAAAATTTATTTAGCCTACATTATTCTTGGTGATAGCCGCTGTAATTTTTTCGGCATGCTCCATAGAGTTTTCGATAAAAAATCTACTGGTATGACTTCCTCCGCAAACCACTCCAGCAACATAGAGTCCATCTATACTCGTTTCGTGGGTATCGGGACTGTATAATGGTGTATTATTTTCATCGGTTTCGCAATTAACGCCTATTTTATTTAAAAAGTCATAATCAGGATGATAACCAATCATAGCAAAAACAAAATCATTATCTAAATGCTTTTCTTTACCATTTCGCTCTATAATAATAGTATTTCGCTTAATTTCCTTCACCGTTGAGTTAAAATAAGCTTTAATAGAACCTTCTTCGATTCTGTTCTCTATATTAGGTTTAATCCAATACTTTACGCTGTCTTTTATTTTGTTATCACGAATAATCATGCTCACATCTGCGCCTTTATAATAAAGCTCTAAGGCTATTTGTGTTGCTGAGTTTGCAGCCCCCACCACGGCAACTTTTTGTCCAATATATGGATGCGGTTCATCAAAATAATGTCTAACCTTCTTCAATTCCTCACCAGGAACATTTAATTTATTTGGTTGACCATAAAACCCTGTGGCAATAACTACATTTTTCGCGTGATACAAATTTCTTTTGGTCTGAATTGCAAATACATCATCTGGTTTAGTCACGTTCTTAACTCGCTCGTAATAGGTGACATTCAAATCCCATTTTTCTACCACTCGGCGATAGTACTCTAGCGCTTCGTCTCTCTTCGGTTTTTCGAAATTAGACATAAAAGGAACATCTCCAATTTCAAGTTTTTGAGAAGTTGAGAAAAAAGTCATGTTTTTGGGGAAATGATAAATAGAATTTACCAAAGCACCTTTTTCAATAATTTTATGCGATAGACCAGCTTTTTTAGCTTCAATAGCTACAGCGATTCCCATAGGTCCGGCTCCAACAATTAATACATCATATATTTCTTCAGGCATGACTCAATTTTAATTTTATCTTTTCTCAAACTCTATTCCACTTGATTAAATGCTCAGCCAATTCTTTAGAATCAATTTTCCTTGTGGTGTTAGGATGCTCTCTGGATGAAATTGAACGCCAGAAATAGGATAGTTTTTATGTTTTAAAGACATAATATTTCCAAATTCATCTTTAGAAGTAATTTTTAAATCAGCTGGAAAATCAACAGCATCCACTACCCAACTGTGATATCTACCAACTTGTAAAGGTAATTCAATGTTTCTAAATAGATTTTCATCATCAGTTTCAAGTATTTTACTCGAAACACCATGCTTTACACTATCCAATTGTTTAAGCTTTGCACCAAATACTTCGGCTATTGCTTGATGTCCTAAGCAAACTCCTAAGATGGGAATTCGATTTTCGTGGTTTTTAATAACATCTAATAATTTACCGGCTTCTTTAGGAATTCCAGGGCCTGGGGACAAAATTATCCTATCGAATTGCTCCAAATCTTTTAAGTCAATTTCATCATTTTTAATAACACTAACTTCCTTTCCCAAAATATCTTCTACCATCTGCAAAAGATTGTAAGTAAAAGAGTCATAATTATCTAGAATGAGTAGGTTCATTTGTCATTGAAAAAATTTAACCAAAAGTAATAGAAATTTTGAGAATGAACTGAATGATTGTTATTTTAGGAGAATGAAAATATTGCATACAGCGGATTGGCACATTGGGAAGAAATTACATCAATTTGACCTCAAAGAAGATGTAGATCTTTTTGTGGATTGGTTGGTAGATTTAATCCAAGAAAAGGAAATTGATGTTCTACTTATTTCGGGGGATGTATTCGACTTAGCGAACCCATCTTCTGAGGCTCGTACGCAATATTATCGCTCTTTAATTAAGTTCAGACAAATTGATTGTAAAATCATTATAACCGGTGGAAATCATGATTCACCAAATATGCTCAATGCTCCCAAAGAGTTACTTAACTTACTCAATATTCATGTGGTTGGAGGTATGCCTGAAAATATGAACGAACAAATCATAGCACTTCCGAATAACGAAAACCCGGAATTGATGGTTGCCGCCATTCCTTTCTTAAGAGATGCTGATTTACGCAAAGCTAATGAGGGAGAAACCTACGAAGATCGAATTAAAATTCATCAAAAAGGAATTGAAAACACTTATCTTTCTGCTGCTGAATATTGTTTAGTAAAGCATCCAAATATCCCAATTTTGGCGATGGGACATTTATATACGGCTGGTGCTACAACCTCAGAAAGTGAAAGAGATATTCAAATGGGAAATCAGGCAATGTTTCACGCGACGCGATTTGGTAATAATTATGAGTATATAGCTTTAGGACATATTCACAAACCTCAAAGAATAAATAATAACACCCCAACTTTTTATAGCGGCGCACCCTATCCGCTTTCCTTCAGCGAAAGAAATGATGAAAAAAGAGTTCTATTAATCGATACAGAAAAAGGTTTTGAGCCTACCTCTATTCCTGTTCCCGTGAATCGAAAATTGATTAGAATTCAAGGAGATTTACATGAAATAAGTTTAAAATTAAATTCACTAGAAACTCCATATAAATTGACTTCGTTGATTGAGATTCATATGACTGAGAAAGAATACAGCTCAGAGAAAATACAGGCTTTAGAGGATTTAATTAATGCATTCGACCAAAGTGGTTATGAAATTATTCATAGAACGATTGCGTTTAAAAATAAGATTGTAGGAACAAGTGAATTATATGATTCAAGTCAAAATCTATCGGA
This sequence comes from uncultured Weeksellaceae bacterium, assembly GCA_964553105.1. Classification (GTDB taxonomy): domain Bacteria; phylum Bacteroidota; class Bacteroidia; order Flavobacteriales; family Weeksellaceae; genus Profundicola. The sequence goes on from CAZKJO010000010.1 coordinate 17,942, forward strand.
ATTAGCGCCTTTAGATGTTTTTAATAAAATGATAGAAAATCATGAAATGACAGAAGAAACTCGGAAGGAAATAACCAATGCATTTCAAATCATTTTAGAAGAAGTCGAACAAGAACAACAAGATTAAATGAAGATTTTAAGAATAGATTTTAAGAACATCAACTCTCTACAAGGCGAGCATTCTATAGATTTCAGAGATGCACCATTTTATGGTGATAAATTATTCGCGATTACGGGCGCTACAGGTAGTGGGAAATCTACTTTATTAGACATTCTTGTTTTAGCATTATTCAACCGTACTCCAAGGTTTTCTAAAATCAGTAAAAGCGAAATTGAACATAATGGCGCCATACTCACTCGCGGACAAAAAGATGCCTATGCAAGAGTCACTTACGAATGTTCTCAAGGAGAATTCGTTTCTGAGTGGTCGATCTCTACCGCAAGAACTGGAAATCTAAGAGATTATGATATGCAGGTTTCAGATGTTTTAACCCAAACTTCGTTGGTGGATAAAAAATCAGAAGTTCCCGCCAAAAATGAGGAGTTAATTGGTTTAAAATACGATCAGTTTATTAAGTCTGTAATGCTTGCACAGGGTGAGTTTGCAGAGTTTTTAGTTTCTAAGAAAGCCGAAAGAACCATTCTTTTGGAGAAGATTACAGGTACAGACATCTACCGAAAATTGGGAATGAGAGCTTTTGATAAATACAGAAATATAAAAGGTCAGATTGAGGATTTAGAAAAAAATAAAGCCAATTGGCAAGCAGAACTTTTAGATAAGGAATTTATTACTGAATTAAAAAAGAATAAAGAAGATTTAGACAAGGACTTAAAGCTTTTATCAGAAGAACAAACTAAGTTCAAGAGCTTTATTGAGTTAAAAAACAATATCTTAAATACACAAAAAGAGTTGACTCAATGGGAAAATAAAGAAAAAGCCAATCAAGAGTCTTTTGAAAAATTTAAGATTAATGAAGGTGTTGCACTCGAAAAGCACAAACAAGTAGAGCCTATTCAGCATGATTTAATCAAATGGAATCGGATTCAGAAAGAAACTAAGGAAAATAAGAATCTGCGGAATGAAAATTTAAAAGAATTCGAAAAGCTTAATTCAGTTAAAAACGAATTTAAATCAACCATAGAAAGCCTCTTAAAAAAAGAAGTTTCAGCAAAAGATTATGAGCAAGAACTCTCTAAATTCGAGCAAACAGTAATTGAGCTAAATCGAACTTTTGAAAAACAAATCGATGAAGGAAAATCTTTAAAAAATGAAATTGAAGCTCTTATTCGTCCTTTTAATTTAAAGCTTGATAAAGCGTATTCAAAAGTAAATGAACAGTTAAAAGAAATTCAATCTAAGTCCACTGCCTTTATAACAGAAAATAATTTTACGGACACTTCTATATCTGAATTAGAGAAAAAATTGACTATGATTGAAGGTCAATCCGAGTTATTACAAAAAGCAAAAGCAGATGTCATTCACATCGAAAACACCCAGAAAGTGATTAGAACAAATAAAAAGGAAATTTCAGATATAGAAGAGCTTATTAAAGCTTTACCTAAAACTATTTCTGAACAGGAAGAGAAATTAAAAAATGAAAATACACTTCTTGAAAATTTCTCTTTAAAATCTGCCAATCAAAAGCTTTTGGCTTCATTAGACGATCATAGAAAGAAATTGAAGAAAGGAGAAGCTTGTCCGCTTTGTGGGGCTTTAGATCATCCCTTTGCCACAAATATTCCAGAGGACAACATCGATGAGTTGGATAAACAAATAGAACTTCAAACGAATAAGGTTAAACAAATTGATACTGAGTTAAATTCTAATAAAACAACCTTTAAGTTAAAGTCTGAATCGCTTAATAACTTAAAAACTAATTTAAAAGAACTAGAAACTACTTTGGCTAAGTTAATTAATGACTTTAAGGAAAAGTATAGCTATGCTTTAGACACCCATTGGGAAGAAAAATCTAAGGAATTGAAAGATGCACATCGGTTACATAAGAAGGCTATAGAATTTAAAAATCAATTGGAAATCACCTTGATTTCAATTCCCAAAATGGACAAAATGTTGGCAATCTTGGAAAAGGCGAAAGCCACAAGCAAACAATTGAAAGAGCTATATAGTGAGCAGGTTCCCATCGAGCAAAAAGTTAGTTCTTTAGAAAAAAAGTGGAATGAAATTCAATCTGAGCACAAGGTACTTGAAAGCAAAAAAGAGTCGTTGGTTAAAGTAGAAAAAAATCTTGAACAAGATTTAAAAGACTTGGTGCCTAAAATAGAAAGTAAAATCCAAGAAACGGACTTAAGTGATATTTCAGAGGCTTTTGCAGCTTTATTAAGTTATGAAGATTTAACTCAGTTAGAAGCTAAACAGAATAAACTTAAAGAGTATAAACAAGAAATTTCTATTAAAAAGAAGAGTATTCTGAAATCTCTAAATGAACTTAAAATAAAAGACAATCCTTTGAGTTTAGAGGAGTTGAACATGCAATTTTCCACTTTACAAACCCAAGAAACTTCAAAGAAAAAAGACTTAGAGGAAATCAATAGAAAACTCTCTAACCAATCTGATTATCAGAAGAAAATTAAAGAAATCGAAGAAAAAATTAAAGAAGAAAGCAAGAACTCTCGCCATTGGATATTACTCAACGAGTTAATTGGAGATTCAACTGGTAAGAAGTTCAATAATTTCGCGCAAGATTTGACATTAATGCAACTTTTACATCTGGCAAATCAGCGATTAAAAATGTTGAGCAAACGCTATATCATGGATAGTGCTACAAAAGATGAGGATGAGAGTTTGGTGGTGATAGACAAAGATATGGGTGGGCAAAGACGTTCGGTAAAAACTCTATCGGGTGGTGAAACCTTTGTGCTCTCTCTGGCGTTGGCCTTGGCTTTGTCGGATTTAGCTTCGAGTAATGTACAGATTAAGAGCTTGTTCATAGATGAAGGATTTGGAACATTAGATCCAGAAACTTTAGATCAAACCTTGACAACCTTAGAGCAATTACAAGAAGAAGGTTCGAAAATGATAGGAATCATTAGTCACGTGAGCACTTTGAAAGAAAGAATAGCAACGCAAATTCAGATTGTTCCCAATGGACGTGGATTCAGTTCTGTGAAGGTGGTGGGTTAATTTACTCAAGTTCGGCTTGCCAAAAATAAGACATGATATTTTCGCCGGTATCTAATGTGAAATCATAAGATATTTTAGAAACTTTTGGGATGGAAAACTCAACTTTCTCTTGAAAAATATCGCCATCATAAACCAGGCTATGATATTCCCCATTTTCGCCGCAAACATCAATATCGGCTGGAAATGAGTTTACTAATTCTTGACTTAAATCTTTTCCGATATAACTATCGTCTAATTTATCCACTTGAGTAACAATGATTTTAGCCTTCAATCCCGAGGCTAAAAATTCAGCCACTACATCTTCTGAGGTTTTATTCCAAAGAGGTTCTATCACTTGAATTCCTAATGGATTTAA
>CAZKJO010000010.1:21538-37256 GCA_964553105.1 uncultured Weeksellaceae bacterium
TCTTTACCTCCACTCCAATTAAATACAGCCTTTTTCTTTAAACTCATCTACTGTAATTTAAATGAATATAGAAGTTCGGATCGATAATTAAATCAGTTTTGCCAGTATAGGTTTGCCATTCTGTTGTTGGCTGAATCCATTCCGTAGAGTTTTCTAATCGTAATGGCATATTAAAACCATCAACTACATCAATCCAACGATAGTATTTTTTATCATTTTCAGACTTAATTTCTAATGTTGGAATACTAGAAGTTCTTAAATATTGATCAAAAAATGTTTTTAAATCTAATCCAGCATAATCTGCAATGAACTTTTCAATTTGAGCAGAATTCACGATATGATGATAAAATTCCTGATTCATAGAACGAATCATTCCCTTAAACTTTGCATCGTTATTCATCCAATGCCTTAGCGTGTGAATGATATTTGCGCCTTTGTAATACATGTCTGTACTACCGGTTTGGTTTATTCCATATACACCAATAATATTAGAATTATTACTTATCAAAGCTCTCAAACCTTGAATATATTCTGCCGCAGCCTCCTTTCCAAATTGATTTTCAATATACATCGCCTCGGTATAAGTTGTAAAACCTTCATGCACCCATAAATCAGCAACATCTTCGGTGGTGATACTATTACCAAACCACTCGTGACCAGATTCATGTATAATTATAAAGTCAAACTTATTCCCATAGCCGCTTTTAGATCTATCATCTCCCAAATAACCATTCATAAATTTATTTCCATAGGCAATTGCAGACTGATGTTCCATACCCAAATGTGGCGTTTCCACCAATTTAAAACCGTCATCATAAAACGGATACGGTCCCATCCAATCTTCAAAAGCCGCCATCATGGGCTTCACTTGCTCGAAATGCTTTTTAGCCTTTTCTTCATTATAATCCAACACCCAATATTTCAAAGATAAAGTTCCTCGCTCACCCATATACGCATCTTTAATCTCCACATAATGACCAACATAAGGAATTATATTATATGAATTAATTGGATTGCGAACTTCCCAAGTGTACACATTGGTTCCCGCTTCGCCCTTGACAAAACTTGTTTCCCACAAACGACCATTTGAAACCGCCACTAAATCTTCCGGCACAATCATCGTGATTGTTGCACCTTGATCTGGTTCATCACCTTGATAATCTTTACACGGAAACCAAGAACTAGCTCCCAAACCTTGTACAGCAGCCGTCATCCAAGGTCTACCCTTTTCATCTTCGGTAAATATCCATCCTCCATCCCATGGAGCATTTTTAGCAATTCTAGGATTTCCTTCAAAATAGAATTTTAATGTTTTTACACCATTTTTACTCTTAGAAAGTGAGTGATAATTAATAAAAATTGTGTTATCTAATCTAAACCAATGCTTATGATCAATCGCTAACTCATCCTGTGATTTAACTTTCAAATCAGAATTAGCCAATTGAACGATTTTTGTTAATTGCATAGGCTGCTGCAAATCAATTTGCATCCAATCACCTTCTTTTCCAGTTATTTCAAATTTCATACTGAGACTTCCTGCAATGTGTTTTTTCTCAAAGTCCGGGCTTAAAACTAAATCGTAGCGCAAGACATTCCACCAATTTCTATACTCAGTATTAGAACCTCTTAATTCTTCTGTTGAATATTGTGAAGCCACCTTTAGTGATTGTTCAGCCGTATCAACTGATTTGGTCACTTGTTGTGTTGAACATGCCATAATAGCCAAAAGAAATGAAAGATATAGGAACCTCATAATGAATTTTTAATATGAATTAAAGTTAACAAATTTAAACAAGAAAAAAGGGATTAAAACCTTAACCCCCTTTTTGTATTGATATTTTATTCAATTTTAAGACTCTTCCTCAAAGTAAATTTTATAAAATTTCCCGTGTGAATCCTCACTTTGTTCAATTTTACTTCTATCGCCGTGAACATAAATATGGAAATTCTTATCCAACTTAATGATACTTTTATAATGTCTCGTCTGCTTTTTAACTGCTTTTTCGGCAATTCCAAAGTGATCCGCCAACATTTCTTGCGTATCTAATTCATATTCTGACTTATAGTTATTAAAACTCTCGATCAATTCTGGTTGTTGCAAAATTTGCTGAGAAAAAGCTTCGGTTTCAAACTCTTCTTGTTCCTGAAAAAACTCCATGGTTCTGTTTAAGAAATCAGCTTGGTCAATACGACTCATCTCAAACTCCTCAGGCATACGCTCCTCCACATAATTCTTGAAAACAGACATGGTCTTTTCTGTGTTATAAAACTCATCCTCTACTTGCTTTACTTGCAAAAACTCATCTGTCCAGAACTGAGCTTCTGTGCCATTGGTTTTATCGGCAATGGATAGAACATATCCATCTTCTTTGTTGATATTATAAATAAAACAAGCTTTATCTAACTTATTTAAATTCACACCTTTATCCGTTTCTAAATCAAAGAAATAATTATCATGTTTAATTTTTAAGAATAAATCCTTATTCTCTGTTTTAAACAAACCAATGGCGTCAATAATCTCACCTTTATAATTACAATTCTGGAAGTAAGCTGTAAAAAACTCACCTGCTTTAATCTTAGGATGTACAGATTTATCAAATAAGAACTGAGCTAAATTGATAGATTCATCATGTAGAGATTCAGGATTTTCGAAGATTCTTGTCACATAAGTAAAAACTTCATTCATACTTAGATCAGAAGCATGATAAAAATGATAGTATTCATCTGCTTTAAAAGCATTTTGAAAGAATTTTAGCATTAATTCCTTCATACTTTCATCTAATTCCAGGGGCATTTTTGATTTCACTAAATGCTCAAATCTATTTTTATTACCCACAATGTGGACCGAAATATTGTTCAATTCTATCATGCTGCAATGTTAAGGAAAATCTTAATTATTCTCTAGCGCCTCGATGAAATTAAAATCCATTTAACAAATCCTAGGTTAGTATTAAATTAAATAAGTAATTTTATGCTATTAAATAATTTATTATGAAGAGAAATTTACTATTTATATTGCTGATTTCTGTGTTTGCACAAGCGCAATACACTACGCCTAACAATGGACAATCATTTAATCTCGATGAATTAGCTCAAATCGAAAATTCGGGTGTAAGTTTAATAGAGTCAGGACTCTATAACCTTTCACAAGATTTAATTATAGCAGCTAATGATACTTTGTTGATTGATGATGCCTTAACTTGGCAGATTAACTCAGATATTTTAGTCACTATTGAAGGTTCATTTATCACAAGTTCTACTCCTGAATCACCCATTAACATTACAGCTCAAGACGCTGGCTTTCCGAATGCTGGCTTTCGTTTCGAGGAAGGTTCTATTATCAACTTATCCAACACTATTTTTGAATATGGTGGTGGTTTAAGAGTTTTGACTGAAGACTTTGATATGAATTATTGTGAAGTTAAGTTTCAAGTAGCTGGAGCATCTACGGGTGCAGCTGTTTCTTTTTCAAGAGGTAATCCCGTTATTAGCAATACTTATTTCTATCAAAATCAATTACCTGCAATTTCATCAGGAGCCAATCAAAGTGTAGCTATTCAATTTATCGGAAACACATTAGAATCTAATGGCTTATCGAATCAAAATCGTCCACAAATCAACTTAGGTCCAAGTGGTTCAGAGGATTCTATTTTAATAGAGGATAACATTATTACAGGAGATAGGAATATGGATAATGTTGGTGGAATTGCCATTTCTAACTTTTTCGGAAGTGTGAACAACGTTGTGATCAAAAACAATCAAATCACTGACAATCGATATGGTTTGACTTTGGTAGGTCCTGTTATATTAGCAGAAATTGATGGAAATACAATTTCAGACAATAATTCCCAAGGAAATCCAAATTTAGGTGGAAGTGGAATTAACTTAAATGCAAGTGGAGAGACTATTTCACAAAGTATTTATATTAAAAACAACTATATATCCAACAACCTGTGGGGAATTACTATGCAAGGAAATGCTTACGCTAATCTAGGCGATGGCACTGAGTTATCTCCTGGTGGCAATACTTTTAGCGAAAATGGTTTTGATGGAATTAATTATGCCTTTTACAATAACACTCCCAACGACATTATGGCCCAAGGAAATTGTTGGATTGCTGGAGCGGAATCAACAGAAGGGGAAGTTGCAGAGGTTATTACTGACCAATCTGATATTGCGAGTTTAGGTTTGGTAGATTACTCAAATTTCACTTGTAATCTTTCTACGGACGAATTCGTAATTAGCAAAAAGCCTAAACTTTATCCAAACCCAGCAAAAGACTTAATTATTTTAGAGGTTGAGTCAAGAGGATCGGTTGAATTCTACAATAGTTTAGGTCAATTAGTTTTAAGCCATAAATTAGAAGCAGGTAAAAATGAGATTAAACTAAACTTAGCTTCAGGTGCTTATTTCTTGAAAATTAATTCTAAAAATTCAACAAGCTTAGAAAAATTATTAGTTAAATGATCTCAAGTTTTTCAATAACAAGAATTAAAAAGCACTCCAATTGGAGTGCTTTTTAATTTTCATGCTCAATTTCTTGATCCTACCAAATTGAGTTTAAAACTTTGAATGGAAAGACATTTATGTTTCTTAAAACTAAGAAAAGTAAGACTAAAATAATATAGAAGATTCCAAACTTACTACTATACCAAAAGCTATTGGGGGACGGGATTCCATAGATGAAACGTCTTAAGGAATAAAAAATATAGTAAGCCAAAAGCGGAATACTTAAAACAAAAAGTGCATTATGATCTAAAGCTGATTTGAATCGAAAATGTAATAATTCATGTACAGCTCTTTGCCCTCCACATCCTACGCAATCAAAGCCCGTTGTGGCTTTCAACATACATATTGGAAAGAATCCATCATTTTTAATAGGAGAAAAGAAATAGAAATAAACTAAAATAGTCGCAATAAGCACAGAGCCTAATGCGACTATTAACCATTTTCTACTTATGGTTTTATTATTAGCCAAACTTGATTACTGATTTTCTTGTGCTTGTTCAATCATATCTTGAACCATTTCCATTTGCTCCATCCAAACTTCTGGTTGAAAGGTGAAAACATATGCTGTATATAGTGCAGACAATGCGAACAAACCTAGGGCAACCAAAGATAAAGTTTTTGCATATTTTGAATTTTTCTCTGCTCCTTCGTAATCTCCTACATTAAATCTTGCATTCACTTGCGATGCAAAGTAAATTCCTACTAAACCCACTATAAAACCTAATCCAAATGAAGAGCAACATCCCAGTATGGTTGAAATAATGGCTAAAACCATATAATTCCGTGGTTGAACCATAGTATCTCGATTAAATGTTTCCATAATTTAAATTTTATTGCAAGTTAAAAATAAAATTGAATTGTTAAAATTTTCCTAAGAAATTTAACCTAATAAAACTCCAGCAATGGTAGCTGAGATTAATGACGCCAGCGTTCCACCAATCAATGCCTTGATACCAAGTTGAGAAAGTAATGTTCTCTTATTGGGTGCTAATGACCCGATTCCCCCAATTTGAATACCGATAGAAGCAAAATTTGCGAATCCACATAGCATATAAGTTGCCATGATCACAGATTTATAATGTGATAAATGTAATGCTGAATTTGGATCTTTTAAGTCAGCTAATTGAATATAGGCAATGAATTCACTCGCGACTAATTTCACTCCAAGTAGTTGTCCCATCAAGCTAATATCATCTGTTGGAACTCCAATTAACCACATTAATGGAGCTAATAAATATCCTAAAATGAATTCTAAAGACAGGGTTTGATAATTGGTGTTATTAGCAATTAGTTCGTTTAAACTCATATAAGATTCACCGAAAGATAAATCTCCTACCCAGCCTAATATACCGTTCATCATAGCAATGAATGCAATAAAAACTAAAAGCATTGCGGCCACGTTTACAGCTAATTTTAATCCTTCTGAAGTACCATTCGACAAAGCATCTAAGAAGTTAGAACCAACATTCTCCATCTTAACTTCTAAATCTTCTGTAGGTTTTTCTATTTGCGGATATAATAGCTTTGAAACCAAAATAGCTCCTGGAGCTGCCATAACAGAAGCTGCTAATAAATGACGGGCAAACTGTTGTTGTAGTTCTAAGTCATCACCTCCCAAAAATTGAATGTAAGCACCTAAAACACCACCTGCAACGGTTGCCATACCACCTATCATTACCAATAAAATCTCAGAATTTGACATTCTAGATAAATAAGCTTTAATCATTAGCGGAGATTCCGTCTGACCTAAAAATATATTACCTGCTACCGATAAACTCTCTGGACCAGAAATACCCATTAATTTGGTCATCGCATAAGCAGCCCATTTCACAACCACCTGAATTATACCCAAATAAAACAAAACCGATGTTAGTGCACTAAAGAATAGAATTACAGGCAAAACCTGAAAAGCAAATATAAATCCATAGGTATTAACATCCATCAAATCACCTAATAGAAACTCACTACCTGCCCTGGTATAGCCCAAAATATTGATGAACACCTTTCCTACCGCGTCAAACATATCACCTACAAAACCTAAGCTTATTCGAGTATCGCCAATATTAAATCCAACGGCATCACCTTTAAGGATGGCAATCCCAAGAGACAATTGAATTAACATGGCCATCCCGATGGTTCTCCATTTAATGGCAGATCTATTTTTGCTTAAGGCAAAGGCAATTCCTATTAAAACGCCCATTCCCAAAACACCTCTTAATATCGAAGTTATGGTGATACCACTTGACTCCATTTCTGGAATAACTTGAGCAAAGGCACTAATATTTAATAATAAAAAAAAGAGTGTAAAAAGCTTAGTCATTATCTTGTTGACGTTTTTCTATCTCATCACGAATTTGAGCAGCTTTTTCATAATCTTCTGATTTCACTGCTTTATTCATCATGGATTTAAGTTCTTTGATTGAGAATTTTGAATATAAATCTTCTGCCGGTCCCTGAGGTGTTTCAGATAGTTCCTCTTCTATTTCCTTAAGTGCTTTCTGAATCGTTTCTTCTTCCTCTTCTGTCAACATTTCTAATTGCACACCTGCTCGGTCCATCACCGATTTTAGCACATAAATAGCTGCATTAAATCGGACAGCCAAAGCTATAGCATCAGATGTTCTTGAATCTAATTCTATGACTTCTCCGTCCTTATCTTCGCAGACAATGTTGGAATAGAAAATTCCATCTTCAAGTTTATAAATGGTAACTGACCTAATGATAACGTTTAATTTCTTTGCGAAATTCACAAACAAATCATGCGTCAACGGGCGAGGTGGCATTAAATCCTTTTCCAGCGCAATAGCAATAGCTTGTGCCTCGAAATTCCCAATAATAATCGGCAATTTACGACCACCAAATTCTTCCTCCAAAATAAGTGCATAAGCACCTACTTGTGTCTGACTGTAGGATATACCACGAATATTTAATTTAACAAAATCCATGAAACGTAAAAGTACTAATTTAAGATTAAATTCTAATAACTAACAAAAAAATAAACCTAACAACTTTCTCAAATTGTTAGGTTTAAAATTTAAATTATTCAAAAAATTAAGAATTCTTATATTTTTTGATTGATTCAATTAATTTAGGAACTACTTCAAATGCATCTCCTACGATTCCGTAATCAGCTGATTTAAAGAATGGAGCTTCTGCATCATTATTAATTACTACAATATTTTTAGAACTGTTAACACCAGCTAAGTGCTGAATAGCTCCAGAGATTCCAATAGCAATATATAAGTTAGGTGCAATCGCTTTACCAGTTTGCCCTACGTGTTCGCTGTGTGGTCTCCAGTCCATATCAGATACTGGCTTAGAACAAGCAGTTGCTGCTCCTAATAGATCAGCTAACTCTTCTACCATCCCCCAATTCTCTGGACCTTTTAAACCACGACCTCCCGAAACAACAATCTCTGCTTCTTTAAGGTCTAATTTTCCAGAATTGGTTTCAACGTTCTCAACTTTAACTTTTCCGCCTGCTGCATCAAAGCTAATGTCTTCTGAACTTCCGTCAACAGCATTTTCTTTAACTCCAAATGAGTTAGCTGATACGGTAACAACTTTTTTCTCAGCTGCAGTTTCTGCTAACATAATTCCTTTACCAGAGAAAGATTTACGATTTACTTTCAATGGAGAAATGGATTGTGGTGCTTCAAAAGCATTCGTAATTAAACCAGCTTCTAAATTATAAGCTAAGAATGGTGCAATACTAGCTCCCTCGTTACTATGTGCTAAAACCACAAAGTTCTCAGCGTGCTCAGAGATTAATTTACCTAAAACCTCTGGAGAAACCTTGTGAGCATCTCCCTTAGCAACCAATACTTTGCTCGCTCCGTATTTATATAACTGAGAAGCATCGTCTGCATTGATAGCTAATGCTGTAACTGTAGCTCCAGCTTCGTCAGCAATTGTTTTTGCATATGAAACGGCTTCAAAAGCATTTTTCTTGAACTTACCGTTTTCTGTTTCTGTATATACTAAAATTGACATAATTTCTTTGTTTTAAGTTTAGATTACTTTCGCTTCCTCGTGCAACAAACGAACTAACTCATCTACGTTATCCTTATCGATTAAGGTAACAGAAGATCTTGGTTCTGGTTTTTCGAAACCATCTGCAACAACTTTTGCTTCAGCATTGCTAGAAGCTACTACTTGTAATGGCTTAGTACGCGCTTGCATAATTCCGCGCATGTTTGGAATCTTAAGATCGCTCTCCTCTACCAAACCTTTTTGCCCTGCAACAACAGCTGGTAGGGTGAAAGAAACAGTTTCTTTACCTCCGTCGATTTCTGAAGTAGCTTTAGCGCTCTCGCCCTCTACCTCTAATCCCATACAGTTGTTTACAAAACTATAACCTAATTCTGCTGCAATAAAAGCTGGAACCGCGTTTCCGTTGTAGTCAATAGACTCTCTACCTGCTAAAATTAAATCATAGCCATTTTCTTTAGCTAATTTTGCAATTTCTTTCGCAGTTGAAATACTGTCTTTAGGATCTACGTCGATTCTAATCGCATCATTTGCTCCGATTGCTAAAGCTTTACGCATTACTGGCTCTACAGAGGCATCACCAACAGTTACAATTGTTACTGTAGCTCCTTGCTTCTCTTGAAACCAAATGGCTCTAGTTAAGGCAAATTCATCATATGGATTGATGACAAATTGTATCCCATTCTTATCAAAAGCTTTACCGTCTGCAGTGAAGTTAATCTTCGATGTTGTATCGGGTACACTGCTAATACAAACTAATATTTTCATGTATTTGATTATTTTTACGAAATTCTTAAGCCGTAAATATACAAAATATTATTTGCTATGCACGCATAGGATGTTAGATTTTTATTCAATTGGTTATAAGAACTTAAGCAAATTTAAGCCTGCTAAATGAAAGGATTGTGAATAAGTTGTTAGAACTAATTCTTCTCACGGAAAATATTCTAATTCTTAAATAAGCTACTGCCATTTATATAATCAAAAACAGGTGGTGGCAAATAAGGTCTGTAAATCTTGTCATCCTTAATGTTTTGTCGAATAAATGTAGATGAAATCTCTATGATTGGTGCATTAATCTTCTTAACTCTACTTAAATCAATTTTTGGCTTCTTTTGATTACTTGCAATTCTAGGATAAACCAAAATATCATATTCCTTCACCAGAAACTCCGCATTTTTCCATTTATGTAAACCTACCAAATTATCTTCTCCCATGATTAAACTAAATTCATGCTGTGGATAATCCTCTCTTAATTTTGCTAAAGTATGTACTGTATAGTTCGGTTGCGGCATATCGAATTCAATCTTACTTGATTCCAAATCTGGATAATCTTCTAAGGCTAAATTCACCATATGCAATCTCTCGTAATCATCTGTAAGCTTCACATGTTGTTTAAAAGGGCTTCGTGGCGTTACCACAAACCAAACTTTATCTACATCGCCAAATTGTTGAATATGATTTGCAAGAATAATATGTCCTATATGAATAGGATTAAATGAACCAAAGAATAAACCGATTTTCATGAGAGTAAAAGTATAAAGATTTTTCGAAGCGAAAAAAATGAATCTGAACCACGAGTTTACAAAGTAACTTCAATAGGCTTAATTTTAAAATAAAGACTATTTTTACCCTATCAATGAAGAAAAATCCCGAAACCGATATTCACGCTATCAAAGAAAAGCTAGCTTATTACTGCGCTTACCAAGATCGCTGTCATTGGGATGTGGAGAAAAAGTTAGATGAATTTTTCTTAATTCCCGAGGTTAGAGATGATATTCTACTTTATTTAATGCGCGAAAACTTCTTAAACGAGGAAAGGTTTGCTATGAGTTTTGCTCGAGGTAGGTTTACACAAAAGAATTGGGGGAAAATTAAAATTAAAGTAGAGCTAAAAAAACGTCAGATTAATGATCGCTTGATTGCTCAAGGTTTGGCAGAAATCGATGATAAGGAATATTACGACACAGCTGAGAAATTAATTGAGAAAAAAGCAGCTAGTCTTAACGAGAATAACCTTTACAAGAGAAACCAAAAAATCATCCGCTATATGCTTCAGAAAGGTTACGAATACGATGTAATTAAAACTTTTCTAGAGGATGTTTAAAATTGAGCTTAGTGGAATAGACTAAAATCGATCTAAACTCGTTGTGAATATTAGAATTCGACACATTTCAAAATGAGGCACACCGAAAACTTTGCCTTTTTCTGTTTTTAGTAAAGGTTTAACAAGATTGCCGATTCTAAAAGTGGGGATAAGAATGTTTTTTACTAAATTGCGCAAAATTATTTTTACATGTCCAAGACATCAGATAGAATGAACAATAGTCGCCTACGTTCCTCCAATATTACGGTGGTGGTGAGTATTGCTTTGGTATTATTTCTCTTAGGTTTATTTGGCTTAATCGTGGTTAACTCGAGCGATTATGCAGAACACCTGAAAAACCAATTTGAGATTGAGGCTTATTTCAAGGAAGCTAAAGACAAAAAGGATATTGAGAAAGAACCAGAAGTTCATAAAGCTTTCCTGGATTCCTTAAGAACCAAACCTTTCGTTAAGTCTTTGAAGTATGTTGATAAGGAAAACGCACTTAAAATGGCGAAGAACCAATTAGGTTTAACCGAAGAGGATTTGGCTTTGTTTGAAGAAGGAATTTTCCCTCCATCTGTTGTTATGACTATTCGCCCGCAGTATGTTGACTCTACGCGCGTAGATAGTATTACTACTGTCTTGGCGAATTATCCAATTATAGACAGTGTTAACAACACATCGTCTTTAGCTAGTATTTACGAAAGAATCGATACGATTATCTTCTGGCTTATTGCTTTAGCTGGATTATTCTTAGTTATATCAATCATTTTGATTAACAATTCTATTCGTCTTAAAATATTTTCCAAAAGATTTACCATTAAAACCATGCAATTGGTTGGCGCTAAACGCAGGTTTATTGTTAAACCATTCATTATTCAAAGTTTCTGGCTTGGGCTATTAGGAGCTGTTTTAGCCATTCTTGCATTAGGTGGATTATGGTATTATGCTGCTCCAAAATTAGACCTCGGTTTATGGAATGAGAAATTCCAATGGTTAATTCTTGGATTACTTGTTATGGGTATTATTATAGCTGTCTTCAGTACATTCTGGGCAACTTGGAAGTATTTGAAATTACGAACAGATCAACTTTATTACTCATGAGAATTCCACCAGATACATCTTTCTTATTCGGAAAGAAAAATTATATAATTATGGCGATTGGCCTAGCGTTGATTACTATTGGTTTCTTCTTAATGACAGGACCAGATGCCAACACAAGACCTGATGGCACATTTGATCCTAATTATTGGAATGAAGATATTTTTTCATGGCGTAGAATTCGTCTAGCTCCATTTTTAGTCTTATTAGGCTTTGGTGTAGAGGTCTATGCTATTATGGTGAATCCAGATACTAAGAAAGTAAAGGAATGAATGAAATTATAGATGCAATTCTTATTGGAATTGTTCAAGGTTTAACTGAGTTTTTACCAGTTTCATCAAGTGGTCATATCGAAATCGCTGAAGCAATTTTGGGTACCGATCAAGAAGAAAGCATGATGTTGACCATCGTACTTCACTTTGCTACAGCCCTAAGTACTGTAGTGGTTTACCGCAAAGACATTTGGGAGATTATCAGAGGTTTCTTTGAATTTAAAAACAATGAATCAACTCATTTCGTTGGTAAAATTGTTTTATCTATGATTCCTGCAGCCCTAGTTGGTTTTTTCTTAGAAGATTGGTTAGAAAAACTATTTGACGGTCAAATTCTACTAGTAGGTTGCATGCTTCTGTTGACAGCAGTTCTCCTCTATTTTGCAGATAAAGCTAAAAACACAGAAAAATCTGTTTCTTATAAAGACGCTATTATCATAGGAATTGCTCAAGCCATTGCTATTTTGCCAGGAATATCTCGTTCGGGAGCTACTATTTCTACCTCGGTTTTATTGGGTGATGATAGATCTAAAGCTGCTAGATTCTCCTTTTTAATGGTAATTCCATTGATATTCGGAGCTATTGCTAAGAAGATTTTAGACGCAGGTGGTGTTTTAGAATTTACCAACGGACCTGCTTTATTAGCTGGATTTATTGCAGCATTTATTTCAGGAATTATCGCATGTAATTGGATGATTGCCCTGGTTAAAAAAGCTAAATTAACCTACTTCGCTATTTATTGTTTAATCGTTGGAAGCATTGCGATTATCTATTCATTATTTTTGGGTTAAACATATATGATTCCATTAGAAGAACTACAGAAAGGAAAGATTTTCATCATTGACAAACCCTTAGATTGGACCTCATTTGATGTAGTTAACAAAATCCGATGGAACATTAGAAAAACGCATGGTTTACGTAAATTTAAGGTTGGCCATGCGGGAACATTAGATCCAAAAGCTACGGGGGTATTAGTGATTTGCGTTGGTAAGTTTACCAAACGAATTTCGGAATTTCAAAATGAGGATA
Organism: uncultured Weeksellaceae bacterium; assembly: GCA_964553105.1. Taxonomy (GTDB): domain Bacteria; phylum Bacteroidota; class Bacteroidia; order Flavobacteriales; family Weeksellaceae; genus Profundicola. The sequence goes on from CAZKJO010000010.1 coordinate 34,529, forward strand.
AAACGTATACTGGAACTTTTAAACTAGGCGTTACCACCGAATCCTACGACACAGAACAGCCGGAAAACGAAACCTTCCCAACGGATCATATTACTGAAGATCTGATTCACCAAGCAACAGAACAATTTGTGGGTGATATTCTTCAGACTCCTCCTCTACACTCGGCCGTGAAAAAAGATGGTAAAAGATTATATGAATTGGCTCGTTCAGGTTCAGAATATGTTCCAGAAAAAAGACCTGTTCATATTTCATCGTTCAAAATCACCAAAGTCGAAATGCCTTTTGTTGATTTCGAAGTTAAATGTAGCAAAGGAACTTACATTCGCTCATTGGCACATGATTTTGGACAATCCTTAAACTCTGGCGCTTACCTAACTGCACTTCGTCGAACACAATCTGGTGAATTTTCTATTGAACAAGCTGATAATGGTCCTTTGGAGAAAGCTTATTTTGAGGGCAGCGACCCAAGTACTACTTAAAAAATAAAAACTTATTGCCTAGCGTTTTTCTTTATTTAGTTAAAATCTACATAAGTCGGAGAAGTGCAACTTGCTATTTTTCACCACATATTTTCACTATTTTTGTGAAAATTTAAAAATCATGAGTGTTTTAAAAGAACTACAAGATAGAAGCAACAATTCTTGTGAATTATGTGCTGCAACAGAAAACCTTAAAATATATTTAGTTCCACCAAAAACAGAAGAAATTGCTGACCATGCTATTTTAGCTTGTGAAACCTGTATCTCTCAAATCGAAGATCCAGACAAAATTGATCCAAACCACTGGAGAAGCTTGAATGATAGCATGTGGAGTCAATACACTCCAGTAAAAGTGGTTGCTTGGAGAATGTTAAACCAATTAAAAGGAGAAGGTTGGCCAGTAGACTTATTGGGCATGATGTACATGGAGCCTGAGGAATTAGAATTTGCTAAAGCCGCTGGAGACTTGGCTGACGACGAAGACAAAGTTGTTCATAGAGATTGTAATGGTGTGATTTTAGCTCCAGGTGATTCTGTGGTTTTAATTAAAGATTTAAAAGTGAAAGGAAGTAGCATGGTGGCTAAACAAGGAACAGCTGTGAGAAGAATTTCTCTTGATCCAGAAAATGCTAACTTTATAGAAGGAAAGGTTGAAGGTCAGACTATCGTAATCATTACAGAATACGTTAAGAAAATATAATTTGACAAACGAAACACATTTATATTTAGATAAACAACTGTCCTATATGCTTTTATAGGACAGTTTTATTTTCTAAAAATAGTATTGAGCCTAACAAAAAGACTTCAACTTTCATTTCCCTCTTAAAAATAATTACCTTTAAAAGGTTTTAAAAATCACCTAACACAAAGCAAATGAACAACCTATCTAAAAAACAAATTGAACAAGCTTTTGAGTTCTTTCATTCTGATTTAATAGAAGAAGGGCTTACTTTAATTGATAATCAACCTAATTCCGAACATAGGTTGAATACGCATCTCACTTTTAAAGATAAAGATGATCAGCGTGTACTATTGGAAATAAAACAAACCACCGTCTCCAAGTCAGATTTAGACTATCTTCTGGTTAAAAATCTTAAATATAAGTTATTTAAAACACGCATTATTTTAGCTGCTCCTTTCAATCCCAAAACTTCTAGCCTCGCCTAAGAAAAAAACGGGATTGAATTCATTCAATATAGTAAAGACGATATTCACAATTTATACTAGAATTCAGATATTAAAATCCAAATTGAAACGAATACAACACCTAAATCTAAGGATGTTACAGAAACCCATGTGTATCCGAATACCTTTAAAGAGAAAGCTAAAATCCTTTTAGACGAAATTTAATTAATTAAAAATAAATCTAATTAAACCTATTTAATGCTGAAAAACATAGTTTCATTAATTTTAATATTAATCACTCTCCTATCCTGTCAACCTCAGGCTCAGGGACTTTCAGATGAAGTAATTGAAACCGAGTTTAGCGAAGTGGTAACTACTCCTATCGTGGTTGATAGTATTTTTCAAGATAGTCTACAACCCAAGGATTTGTTGCCGGTGCGCGTGGAATTTAAAGACAAGAATTCCATTAAACTGGTCTCGTGGAACATTCGGCATTTAGGAAGAACCAAATCAGCTGAAGAAATATTAACTATGGCCAAAATTCTACGAAATTTTGACATTGTTGCCATTCAAGAAGTGGTTGCTAAAGATCCTGCGGGCGCTCAAGCTGTAGCAAAAATAGCAGATGAACTCAATCGAATGGGCGCTAAATGGGATTATCAAATCAGTGACCCAACCAAAAGTCCATCATCTAACATAAGTGAACGATATGCTTTTCTATGGAAGACTTCTAATGTAAGCCTTCAACATCGTGCTTATTTAGATAAGGATTTAGAAGACATCTGCTATCGTGAACCCTTTATAGCCAAGTTTAAGACCAAAAAAGACGTTGAGGATTTTTATGTGATAAATTATCACTCAAGGAAATATTACGACAAACCCGAAGAGGAAATTATTCACTTTATCGATTACCCAAACCGATTAGAAACTAAAAACATATTGATTGCTGGTGATTTTAATTTAGATGAAAATCACGCTGTATGGAAACCACTATACCATAAGGGCTTCACAAATTCGCTGTATCAACAACCTACTACCCTAAAAATGAAATGCAAGGAAGGTAATTACATCAACCATGCAATTGACAATATTTACTTTTTACCTGGCATCGAACGGCTCAATGC
>CAZKJO010000010.1:37356-40579 GCA_964553105.1 uncultured Weeksellaceae bacterium
TCAACCATGCAATTGACAATATTTACTTTTTACCTGGCATCGAACGGCTCAATGCAGAAACGATTGACTTCGTTCAAAAATGCAAATACCTCGAGCTTGCCCGAGGTATTTCTGATCATTTACCCATTTATATAGAGTTCAATTTAAAGAACTAAAAGTGGATTTTTTTATAACATTTTAAAGCAATAATTGCTTTCAACTTTATAGATTATAAAGGTGCTCCTACTGGTACCGCACAATCATGACCTGGCTGTCCGTGTGGAGGATTTACCATTCCCGAACCTGTTGGTGCAGCAGCAGGTTGATTTTGAACTGGTGCAGGCGGAGGCGTCATATTTTGACCTGAAGTTGGCTTACTATTTAAGGGTGCTCCCACTGGAATCGCACAATCATGACCAGGTTGACCATGTGCAGGATTAAGTGCTACATCACCTGAACTCGTTTCTTCTGCTGTTCCTTCTGCTGGAACTACAAAATTTTTATTTTTAAGCTCTTCTTTAACTTCTGGTTTTACTTGGCTGTCTTTGTTATCGCATGAAACAAAAACAAATGCCGAGGCAATAGGTAGTAATAAAAAAGATTTCTTAACAAAGTTTGAAATAAACATATAGAATTTAATTTAACCTGCAAGATAATGGTTTAAAATTTACTTTCGCAAAATCAGCTAAATTTTATCGTTATATTCACATATTTTATCTTAATTTCATAATTTACAATAAGATTTAATTCCATTTTATGCTAAGTTTTGAGAATTAGGTAAAAGACGAATTTCGATAAATTTTTAAGATTAATAATTTAAAAACCCCTATAATTAAATAACTTTAGCGTCAAATCGAGGAAACTAAGCTAAATGCAGGATTCAATTTTTTTGAATTCCGTATTTTTACAATTCTGACGATTATTTTAGACCATTTTAAATTAACTATAGTTTTTAATTTATGAACATTACCACCGAAAACATTTTACTAATTGGTTCCTTACTTTTGTTTATTAGCATTCTCGCTGGAAAATCGTCTTACAAATTTGGTGTACCTACGCTTATTTTATTCTTAGGAATTGGCATGCTAGCAGGTACAGATGGAATTGGTGGAATATATTTTGACAATCCAAAAGCTGCTCAATTTATCGGGATTGTTTCCCTTAACTTTATATTGTTTTCTGGTGGATTAGATACGAATTTTAAATCCGTTAAACCCATTCTCAAAGAGGGAATTGCACTCTCCACCTTGGGCGTACTGCTTACAGCTTTAAGTTTAGGAACATTTGTGTACTATGTTACAGATTTTACTTTTTATGAGAGTATGCTGTTGGGCTCAATTGTTTCATCCACAGATGCTGCGGCGGTTTTCTCTATTTTGAGATCTAAGAGTTTAGCCTTAAAGAAAAATATTCGCCCAACCTTAGAGCTTGAAAGTGGTAGTAATGACCCGATGGCTTATGTGCTCACAATTGCATTCCTAAGCTTGGTGGTGAATCAAGATCAAGGCATTGTATCGGTGATTCCGGTATTTTTTCAGCAAATGATTTTAGGAGCAATTGCTGGTTTTGGCTTTGGTAAATTGAGCAAATTCGTAATAAACAGAATTAAATTGGGCATAGAAGGTTTATATCCAGTTCTTGTAATTGCAATGATGTTTATAACTTTCTCTGCGACAGATTTTATTGGAGGAAACGGATTTTTAGCTATTTATATCTGTGCTGTATTTCTTGGAAATCAAGATTTAATTCATAAAAATACCATTCTTAAAATGTTTGATGGTTTAGCTTGGTTAATGCAAATTGTGCTTTTCCTTACCTTAGGTTTATTGGTTTTCCCATCCGAAATCATCCCTTATATGGGCATTGGATTAATGATTTCTTTATTCCTGATTTTTGTAGCAAGACCTGTTGCTGTCTTTATTAGTACAGTTTTCTTTAAAATGAAACTAAGAAGAAGACTTTATATTTCGTGGGTAGGTTTACGTGGAGCTGTTCCTATTGTATTTGCGACTTATCCCTTGTTGGCTGGCATAGATAAAGCTCCGATGATTTTTAATATCGTATTCTTTATTTCTGTAACTTCAGTTTTAATTCAAGGAACCTCACTCACCGTAGTAGCGAAATGGCTGCGTGTTGGAATTCCAGAGGATCAAAAACGAATAACTGAAGTTGATAGAATTTTACTAAATTTCCCAAAATCATTGCTCAAGGAGTTTGATATTTTGCCAGGAGCTTCTGTGATTAACAAGCGCATTATAGACTTAAATTTCCCAAGCACAGCCTTTATTGTAATGATTCAACGTAACGGAAAATACATCAGACCTGGTGGCTCAACTGAACTTGAGCAAGATGACACCTTAATGATATTAGCTGATACCGAAGATGATTTTGCTGAGGTGAGCAAAAGTTTATATTCACAAAAAAATTAATCTAAATTTGTAAGATGAGAAAGCGTTTTATACTATTTATTGATTTATCTGAGCACTCTAGTAATCTCATTAAATATGCTTATCAATGAAGTATTCAGGCAAAAGCACAACTTTTGCTTTTTCATCAATCTATTGTGCAATCTCCTGCCTTGGCAGAAACTGAAATTAAACAAAAAATTCTTGAAGAAGCAAACGAAGAGGCATTACAAAAATTAAAAGCACTAACAAGAGATATTGTACCTCACCCCGAAAGTATTCAGTATCATATATCTGAAAGTGATTTTCAAATTAGCCTACCTCAACTATTAGCAGAAGATTATGAAGATTTAATTTTTGTTGGGCTTAAAGGTACATCTATGCTAAAGAAGATATTCTTTGGTAGTTATGCCTTACAGGTTATCAATAGTACCAACAATATTGTCGTTGCAATGCCCAAAGAAATTGATGCTTACACGCATGAAAAGATATTTGTAGCCATCAATGAAAAACATCCAATTAATATTCAAGAATTAAATAATTTCTTAGAGTTTATAGAAGATGAAAATACCCATCTTACCTTTTTCCATTTAGCTCAAACCGACGAGGATACTTCTATAATCCAAGCTGAATTGGATAAACTAAAATATATGTACGAAGATAGATTTAATACAACAACGGCAATCTACGAAGGAAAGGATAGATTACAAGATATTAAAAAAGTTATCAATGACAAAATAGATGAAATTCTTGTCGTTCAAAGAGGTTCAAGACTGTTATCAGATAAGCTTTTTAGAAGATTTTTAATCAATGATTTGGTACACGAGGGACAAACGCCA
>CAZKJO010000010.1:40679-48940 GCA_964553105.1 uncultured Weeksellaceae bacterium
TCAAACTCAAGAATATCGGTAGAGTTGAATCCAACTGTAATTGTGTCTGCAATGTTTTTATCTCTTGTCATAACTGTTAATTGCTCGCCAGATTCCAACTTCAATAATAACTGAACCGAATCACCTAACTCGATCTTCTTAATCACCTTAGCTGTGGTGATATACTCACAATCAGTTTCATGAGAAGAAGGACTCACTTTAATTTTATCATTTCGAATCGCATGACAACAAGTTTCCTTTAAAGGACATTTAAATGCCGTTTGTAAATTCTGGTTGATATGCACCGTGCTACCAAATAATGATGCTACATAGAGCGTATTTGGTTTGACATATAAATTCGCCGCCACATCTTTTTGAACCACTTTTCCTTTTTGCAGAATAAGAATCTCATCCGCTACAGAAAGAGCATCTTGCGTATCGTGGGTAACAAATAAAACTGTGACTTCAGTCTTTTTAATAATATCAAAAACCTCATTTCTCAATTGGGTTCTCAATAAAGTATCTAAATTACTGAACGGCTCATCTAAAATTAATAGGGAAGGCTGTGGAGCCAACGCTCTAGCTAAAGCTACACGTTGTTGTTGTCCACCAGAAAGTTGATGAGGATAACGCTTTCCCATTTCGCTTAAACCAACCAAATCAAGCATTTCTTGGGCTCTCTTCTTTTTGTTTTTACCCTTTGAAATTCCGTATAACACATTATCTAAAATCGTAAGGTGTGGAAACAAAGCGTATTCCTGGAAAACTAAACCAATTTTCCTCTTTTCGGGCTGAACGAATTTATCTAAAGAAGCAATCGTTTTACCATTCATGGCGATACTCCCATGATCGGGTCTTTCGAGCCCCGCAATAAGCCTAACCAAAGTAGTTTTACCACTTCCGCTCTCCCCCACAATCGCACAGACCTGTCCTGCTTTCAAGTTGAAAGAGACATCTTCTAGCGCAAATGTTTTGCCTTTGTCGAAGCTTTTAGAAAGAGAGGTAATTTGTAGCATGTTTATTTTTTGATCAGTAATTTATTTAATAATATCACAGGTATCATGGCTGTAAAGATAATGAAAAGTGACGGGATTGCCGCTTCCATGACCATTTCGTCGCTGGCATATTCAAATGCCTTAACCGCCAAGGTGTCTATATGATAAGGTTTTAAAATCAATGTTAGTGGTAATTCTTTCATTACATCGATGAAAACCAAAATCACCGCACTGAATACGCCTGTTTTGATTAATGGGAATTCAATTTTGAAAAATGTCTTAATATTTCCTGCGCCTAAGACTTTAGATGAGTCAGGAATTGAACTATCAACTTTTAAACTCGTAGAATCAATGGGATTATAAGCAACTGCTAAGAATCTTACGGCATAAGCATATAACAAAGCAATCAGAGTTCCATTGATAATCAACCCCGAATCAATTCCAAAATTACTCAACACTCCAATCAACCATTTATCTAAAGCTAAAGTTGGAATCATAATACCAATGGCTATCACAGCTCCTGGAATTGCGTAACCTAAAACACCAACTCTAGAAATGTTTTTAATACTAGCTAGGGTACTCCACTTCGAGAAATAAATTAAAATGAGTGCAAAAAATACTGTGATAAAAGAAGATCCAATGGCAATCGCAAAGCTCTGTAGCGAAATCATAATAAATTCCATGTCAAAGACCCTAGATGCTGTGATAAAGGCCCAATAAATTAATTGAGCTAATGGAATTACAAAACCTAGTAAAATCGGAATAAAAACTAAGGTAAAAATCAATAAATGCATCGCCCCTTTAGGTTCTTTCCTTTGGATCTGTGTACTATTGGTTTTAGCTGAAGTAAACTTAATTTTCCTTACTTGCCATTTTTCAATTAAAATTAAAGCAAAGATTATAATAATCAATAAAGCCGATAAATAAACCGCAGTTTGAGGCTCTTCTAATGAAAACCAAGATCTAAATATTCCTGTGGTAAAGGTATTTACGCCATAATATTTTGCCGCGCCATAATCATTCAACACTTCCATTAAAACTAAAACTAAACCAGCCACAATAGCAGGTCTAGCCAATGGAAGCATTAACTTAAAAAAGGTTTTCGTCTCGCCAACGCCTAACATTTTAGAGGCTTCCAACAGGTTATTGGCTTGATTTAAGAAGAATGCTCTTGCACTTACATACACATAAGGGAAAAGCGAAATACTCAGAACAAAAGCCAACCCAGCCCTGTTCATGATATCAATTCGGACAAAGTTTAACCCGATTTCTCTAAAGAGCAATTCCATGCTCCCACCATAGTCAAAGACGCCAGCATAAGCATAGCCAACAATATAAGAAGGAATCGCCAAGGGTAGAATCAACAGCCACTCCATTTGTTTTCTCAATAGAAAATCATAGCGCGAAACAAACCAAGCAGAAGAAACTCCAAACAATAAAACGAGAATACTGCAAATAAAAATAAGGTAGAAGGAATTCCCGATATAATCCGGCAAGAGGTGGTCTACAATGTGACTCCAAGACTCACCTGGACCCGAGAATAATTCTATTCCAATAAATATAATAGGCAAGGCCAAGAAACAAACAATGGCCAGCGTAAATACTGACCACTTGTTTAAATCTCTCTTAAGCCTTTTGAGCCTAGTTTTTAAAGAGAATACTTCGTTCTTATTTCCAGCCTGCTTCATCAAAAATTAAAACCGCTTTTTTATTAAATTCTCCTAATTTATTTAATCCTAATTGATCTTCGCTGAATTCTCCCCAATCTGCAATATCTTTTACAGGTGCTACACTTTCCAAAATTGGATACTCGTAGTTGGCTTCTGTAAATACTTGTTGAGCTTCTGCGCTAATTAGATATTCAATAAACTTAATCGCATTAGCCTTGTTGGGTGCATATTTAGCCACTCCAGCTCCACTCACGTTGATGTGCGTTCCTCTATCTCCTTGATTTGGGAAAAACAAGCCAATTTTTTGAGCTGTTTTCACTTCTTCGGCGTCTGGAGAGTTCAACATTTTACCGATATAATATGAGTTCACAATCGCTAAATCTCCTTCTCCTGCTACAACAGCTTTCACTTGATCTCTATCCGAACCCTTAGGCTCACGAGCCATATTAGCTACAATACCTTCTGCCCAAGTTTTTGCTGCTTCTTCGCCATCATTAGCAATAATTGAAGCCAAAAGTGACTGGTTGTAGATATTAGAAGATGATCTTACCAAGATTTTACCTTTCCACTTTTCATTTACCAAATCCTCATAGGTGCTTAAAGCTTCTGGTTTAACTCGATCTTTTGCATAAGCGATAATTCGCGCTCTTTTTGTTAAACCAAACCACTGGTTATCTACATCTTGTAAGTGAGCAGGAACTTTGCTTTCTAATAATTCTGAATCTATACTTTGCAACAAACCTTCGTCCTTAGCACGACTCAATCGACCTGCATCTACGGTAATCAAAACATCGGCAGGAGATTGCTTCCCTTCCATTTTCATTTTTTGGATTAACTCATCTGCACTTGCATTAATTACTTTAACTTTGATACCTGTCTTGTCTTCAAACATTTTAAAGATATCTTGATCTGGCTCATAGTGACGGTGGGTATAGACATTTACTACCTGTTGTTCGGTTGATTCAACGCCGTCTATATTCTCCGTTTTGTTACTTTTGTTATCGCAGCTCACCAACATAGTAAAGGCTACTACAGCTAATAATATTTTCTTCATATCAATTTTTAGTTGTGCAAATATAACAATTTAGAATTAATATAAATAAACTAATATTTGTCATACAAAAGAGAAACTTCTAAGCACAAGAAATTCAATTGCTAAGGTTTAAACATTTTACTTAAATTAGCTAACATTAAGGTTAATTTTAAAGCAAAAGCATGAATATAGACCGAATGCAACATTGGGAAAAAGTTTACGAAACCAAAAATCCAGACCAAGTAAGTTGGACACAAGAAAAACCAATTAAATCATTAGAGTTTATTCATGGATTTAATCTCGATAAATCTGCCAAAATCATAGATATAGGTGGTGGCGACAGCAAATTGGTAGATTTTTTATTAGATGAAGTTTTTTCTCCGAATTTCAATATAATTAATTGTACTACAGAAGATCATGTCACGCCTTTTGACACTACTCAGAATTTCTTGTTTTGTAGTTTTAAACCTAAAGAATCTTAATCTTTAATGATTCCAGCAATCCAACTTAAACCAAAATTCTAAATGCAATCATTTATCCACTATTTTCTACATTTTGGATTTCCTTTTTTTATCGCTTTTTTATTTTTCAGAAAGTATTGGAAAAAGGTTTATTTGATTTTGATTGCTACCATGTTGGTGGATTTAGATCATCTCCTCTCCGACCCAATTTTCCAGGCCAATCGATGCAGCATTAATTTTCATTTATTGCATACTTATTACGCTATGTTGTTCTATGTAATTTTATTATTTCTTAGAAAACCCTTTAAGATTATTGGAATAGGATTGTTGTTTCACATGTTTACAGATTTTGTGGATTGTCTTATGACCTATGCCAAATGCGCAACTTGTTTGTCTGACTCTCCTATTATTGATTTAATTGAAAATGTTGCTGATCTTCTGGGTATTTAAATTTTTTAAACAAAAATGGAAGAAAATTAATGTGTTTAAATACTCTAACTGGATAACTCTATCTTGCTATCTTATAAGTAATTACAAAAGACTATTTTCAAACTAATACACTCTTCACAAACAAGTTAAGAATTCAAGGCTATATATACTTTGAGTATTTCCATATTTTAGCCTAAATATTTCATTATTCCTGATTTATTAATGTTTAATTTCTTAAATTAGTAAGCAACTAATCAATTAATTGGAAACTTACAAGTAAACCTAAGCTTGTATTTCCTTCATCTAAACTTAACTCAGCATGAAAAACCTACTTCAAATTGTACTCGTCAGTGCGTCCATTGTCATAAGTTTTGGACTCAGCCTAATGATTAAATCACATCTCAGCGAATTTATTTCATCCAAAGCACTGCTCTATATCTTATTGATTTTGTTCACTCTAATAGGAGCAGGTGTAGTGTATAAAGGGCTTAAACCTATTTTCACCAAAGAAGGTTCGGTTGAATAATTAATACGAAAGATTTATATTTATGTATTGAATCACATTTCGGCTCAATTCATGTATAGTATGCTTAACTAAAAAAATTAGCTACAGAGCGATATAAGTGCTGAATTTAATTTCGTGAAATTAATTGTCCTGAGCATAATTTAAAACAAACATTAATGTTTAAACTTTACAATTAAGTTGATGTGATGAATAAAAATAGAATTTTTGCAGGAATTGTAGGAATGATTGTGGGAAGTCTTCTGTTTTCTATTATTATAGATTTAATTTCTAAACCGAGTAACTATAGCTTAAAATTAGATCCCATTGATAGTTTTAGCACTTACTACTTTAGCTTCGTATACGGGCTCGGAACCGTTGGATTCATTCTTGGGACCCTACTTTTATTAGGTTATTTGGTGTTTTTCTATTTCATAGGAACATGGATTTATGGATTAATTGCCAAAGAAAAATAATCCATTGTTATATATTCGCAATAGAGTTTATGGTTTTTAATACCAATCATACAAAGCTCATAAACATTCCATAAAATATAAAAAGCAATGAAATTAGGCGCATTTTCAATCAGTATAAACGTTAAAGACCTTAAAACTTCTAAAGAATTTTACGAGAAATTAGGTTTCAAAGCTTTCGGTGGAAGCATGGAGCAAAATTACTTAATCATGAAAAATGAAAATGCTTTAATCGGGCTTTTTCAAGGAATGTTTGAAGGAAATATTCTTACTTTTAATCCTGGTTGGGATGAAAATGCGCAAAATATAGAAGAGTTTGATGATGTTCGTGAAATTCAAAAATCATTAAAGTCTAATGAAATCAACCTGATCAGCGAAGCAGATGAGAACTCAAATGGACCTGGCAGCATTATGCTTACCGATCCCGACGGAAATATGATTTTAATCGATCAGCATAGATAATTCTTAATTTAAATTATAGCATGGCCCAAAACAAAACACAACCTACTGAGGTTAACGTCATTGACTTTATACATTCTTTTGCCAATACAGGTCAAAAAATAAAAGATAGTCTTGAACTCATAGAAATCATGAAAGAAGTTACTGGTTTCGAGCCTAAAATGTGGGGGCCCAGCATTATTGGTTTCGGGGAATATCATTATAAATACGCAAGTGGCCACGAAGGCAATGCTCCTTTGCTTGGTTTTTCTCCAAGAAAATCGGCTATATCGCTTTATGTGTTTTCTGGAGCGGACGAACACCAATATTTACTCGAAAATTTAGGTAAATTCAAGTTGGGTAAATCTTGTATTTATATAAATAAATTGGCCGACATTAATATTGAAGAATTAAAAACTTTAATGAAAGAAACCATTCAATTTTTAAAGACTACTTATGGATAAGATTAAAATCGAAATTAAATGGGCGCTAATATTTTCCCTTATGACCTTGGCGTGGATATTCATAGAAAGAATAGCGGGGCTTCATAACGAAAACATTAATTTACATCCATATCTCACCAACATTTTCGCTGTTCCTGCAATTATAGTCATGATTTTAGCCTTAAAGGATAAAAAGAAGAATTTCTACAATGGAAGTATGACCTATATGCAAGGTTTAATTTCAGGAGTTATTCTATCTACATTTATCGCCATTTTATCTCCTCTAACACAATGGATTATTACTAATGTAATATCGCCAGATTTCTTTAAAAATATGATTGATTTTACCTTAGAACTAGGGTATTATAAAACACAGGAAGATGCTGAAGCCTATTTTAACTACGAGAATTATGCAAAGCAAAGCGCCATAGGGGCATTTGTAATGGGCGTTATCACAACAGCGGTTGCAATGATTTTACTTCAAACTAAAAACACAACAAAGCATGTCTAATTCAAAAGAGCCAAAAGTTACTGGAATTGGTGGCATTTTCTTCTTTTCTGATAATGTACAAGAAACCAAAGATTGGTATAGTAAAAACCTAGGTTTTAATACCGATCAATGGGGCGCTATTTTCGCATCTAGAAATATTAACAAACCCGATGAAGTCAATTATCTGCAATGGAGTCCTTTTCAGAGTGACACGAAATATTTTGAACCGTCTAAAAAGGAATTTATGATTAATTATCGAGTTCAAAACTTAGATGCTCTTTTAGTAAAATTAAGAGAAAATGACGTTGAAATTCTAGGTGAAATACAATCATACGACTATGGTAGATTTGTTCATATCATAGATCCAGAAGGAAATAAAATTGAACTCTGGGAACCGATTGACGACGAATTGATTAAATAAAATTTGAAAGGCTGAACTTATAATTCAGCCTTTTTCATGCAAAAAATTTAAATTTTATTGCTTAATTTAATTCCATTCATCGTAAATTTGCGATTAAACGATATTACAGTGTTACTCAACAAAAAAGATAATTATTCTGAAGAACAAAAGCAGATTGCTCTCTTCGCTAAAGCCTTTGCTCATCCCGCTCGCGTAGCTATTCTACAACATTTATTTAAAATAAATGCTTGTGTTTGTGGCGATTTTGTAGATGAAATTGGATTAGCGCAATCCACTATTTCCCAACATCTGAAAGAGCTTAGACAGTTAGGACTCATCAAAGGTACCGTTGAAGGAACTAGTGTTTGCTATTGCATCGACAAAGAAAATTGGAGTAAAATGAAAAACACCATGCTTTCATTTTTAAATCAAAATATTCAAATAAGCGACGAATGTTGCTAAATTAAAATTATATCTCATGAAACTATCCGAAGTTAAATCAGCTTTAAAACAACTAAAAACCATTGCTTTTCAATTACCTAATGGTGATTTAGTTCCTAATCATTTTCACGTTACTGAAATTGGGAAAATCAGTAAAAATTTCATTGATTGTGGTGGAACTTTAAGAAATGAGGAGGTCATCAACTTTCAACTATGGAACGCTAATGATTACGACCACAGATTGCATCCAGAAAAGCTGATAGATATTATTGAACTTTCAGAGAAAAATTTAGGTTTGAATAATTCAGAAATTGAGGTGGAATACCAAGGAAACACCATCGAAAAGTATGCTTTAGATTTCGACGGAAGTAATTTTTTATTAGTGAGCAAACAAACAGATTGTTTAGCTCCAGATAAATGTGGCGTTCCTGCACAAAAGCCAAAACTTAAACTTTCTGAATTAAATAAAGCTAATTCTTGCGTGCCAGGTAGTGGTTGTTGCTAATT
>CAZKJO010000010.1:49040-51743 GCA_964553105.1 uncultured Weeksellaceae bacterium
GTAGCCATGGCCATCGGCATTGGTCTAGGTTATTTTATCCCGAGTTTTCCAGAGATCATCAATTCATTCAATAGCGGAAGCACTAATATTCCGATTGCTATTGGCTTAATTTTAATGATGTATCCGCCTTTAGCCAAAGTAAATTACGCCTTACTTCCCAAAGTTTTTAAGGACACTAAAATTCTATCAATTTCCTTAATTCTAAACTGGATTATTGCACCTGTTTTAATGTTTTTCTTAGCAATTATTTTCCTGAAAGACTATCCAGAGTATATGGTCGGTGTAATTCTAATCGGACTTGCACGTTGCATCGCGATGGTACTCGTTTGGAACGACTTAGCCGAAGGAAGCAGTGAATACGGAGCTGGCTTAGTTGCATTAAACTCTATATTTCAAGTGTTTGCCTATAGCTTCTATGCTTGGATATTCATCACTGTGCTTCCACCCTATTTTGGTTTTGAAGGCGCTATTGTAGACATTTCTATCGTAACAATCGCCGAAAGTGTGGCTATTTATCTGGGAATTCCGTTTATCATGGGAATCTTGAGTCGTGTTATTTTAGTTAAATTAAAAGGAGAAGAATGGTATATGAAGAAATTCATCCCTGCTATTTCTCCAATGACGCTAATCGCCTTGTTATTCACCATTGTGGTTATGTTCTCTTTAAAGGGTGAATTAATTGTTAAAATCCCAGTAGATGTTGTGGTAATCGCCATTCCTTTGTTATTGTATTTTACTTTAATGTTCATTATTGGATTTTTCTTTACCAAAGCCATGGGTGCACCTTATGACAAAACAGCCTCAGTTGCCTTTACCGCTGCTGGGAATAATTTCGAATTGGCCATTGCGGTAGCTATTGCTGTTTTTGGGTTAAATTCAGGTCAAGCTTTTGCTGGCGTTATCGGTCCATTGGTAGAAGTTCCAGTTTTAATTGGTTTAGTCAGCGTTTCGTTTTGGTTAAGAAATAAATATTTCAAAAAATCGAGTAATTCTTAAAGAATACTTTAATAAATAAGTATTAAAACGCCCATTTAATTTTAAAAGTTAAATGAGCGTTATTTTTATAATCAATCTAATCTAAATCGGTTCCAAGCCTTGTTATATTTCACTAACTTTATCAATCAATAAATTTAATCTCAATAATATTTAACTACAATGGACGATCAAAACCCTAAACTAACCAGACAAACTGGAGCGCCAGTAGGTGACAACCAAAACGTACAAACTGCTGGGCCTCGCGGACCTCTTTTAATGCAAGATGCTTGGTTCCTAGAGAAAATGGCCAACTTCGATAGAGAGGTAATTCCGGAAAGAAGAATGCACGCCAAAGGATCAGGTGCTTTTGGAACTTTTACGGTTACACACGATATTACACAATATACCAAAGCCAAAATCTTTAGTGAAGTTGGTAAGAAAACAGAAATGTTTAGTCGCTTCTCTACGGTAGCTGGAGAACGCGGTGCAGCAGACGCAGAAAGAGATATTCGCGGATTTGCACTTAAATTCTATACCGAAGAAGGTATTTGGGATTTAGTAGGAAATAATACTCCTGTATTCTTTTTCCGTGATCCAATGAAGTTCCCAGATCTGAACCGTGCGGTTAAGCGTGACCCTAAAACCAACATGCGCGATGCTAATAATAACTGGGATTTTTGGACTTTGCTCCCAGAAGCGCTACACCAAGTAACCATTATCATGAGTGATAGAGGAATCCCGAGAGGTTATCGTCATATGCACGGATTCGGTAGCCATACTTACAGCTTAATTAATAAAGATAATGTTAGACATTGGGTGAAGTTTCACTTTGTTACACAACAAGGCATTGAAAATTTAACCGATGAGGAGGCTGCTAAAGTTGTAGGAATGGACAGAGAATCTTCTCAAAGAGATTTATTTGAAGCTATCGAAAGAAAAGATTTCCCAAAATGGAAAATGTATATTCAAGTAATGACCGAAGAGCAAGCTAAAACTTACCGATTCCATCCGTTTGATTTAACGAAAGTTTGGTCTAAAAAAGATTTCCCTTTAATTCCTGTAGGTGAATTTGAGTTAAATCGAAATCCAGAAAATTATTTCCAAGATGTAGAACAAGCTGCATTTAATCCAACCAATATTGTCCCTGGAATTGGTTTCTCTCCAGACAAAATGCTACAAGGTAGATTGTTCTCTTATGGTGATGCTCAACGTTATCGCTTAGGTGTTAACCACTATCAAATTCCTGTAAACAAGCCAACTTGTCCTTACCACTCTAATCACAGAGATGGAGCTATGCGTGTAGATGGTAACCACGGTGGGACTAAACATTATAATCCAAATAGTTATGGACTATGGCAAGAGCAGCCTGAAGCTAAGGAACCACCTTTAGAATTAGAAGGTAGCGCTTATGCTCACAACTTTAGAGATGACGACGAGGATTATTTCACTCAACCTGGTGATTTATTCCGCATTATTAAAGCTGACGGAAAAGCAGATGTATTATTTAAAAATACAGCCGCTCAAGTTGGTGGAGCAGAGAAATTTATTCAAATTCGACATATTAGAAACTGCTACAAGGCAGATCCAGAATACGGTGAAGGAATCGCGCAAGCATTAGGTTTAAGCATGGAAGAAGTAAACAATTTCGACATGACGCCTTATGATAGATGGGCGCCAAAACCAACCAACGGATAAACCATCATAAAATATTAAATCAATGAAGAAATG
>CAZKJO010000011.1:0-20179 GCA_964553105.1 uncultured Weeksellaceae bacterium
ATTTAAAGGATGATGGTGTTTTAATTAAACCATAATTTCATGGAAAATATTTTTTTATTAATTTAAACTTTCCCTATTTTTATGATATAAATCATAAATTCAAAGAAATGAAAAGACTATTTACCAACTTCCCCCCCTATTTTTACTGACATTTATTAGTATTTTTCTAGCATTAAGTGCTTGTCATGATGATGAAGACTTTATTATCGCAGATGAATCAAATAAGAAGATTACTGTAAAAAAACTAAATCAGAAAGAGATTAAAGAAATTACACCCATTTATGAGCAAGTGGTAAGCATGAACCACAATATCTATGGTCGTAATCAAGATGAAGTTTATGAAGTAAGTTTGAGTAATGCGTTATATATTACAGATGGTACTATCGAAACTTATACCTTTCCCATTCAAACCATTGATTCTTTAACAAAATATAATTTGATGCTAAATCTAGAAAATGGTGAATATCAACCTTACATAGTTCATTATGATTTAACAGATGAGGAATATACCGCCTATTTAGAGGGCAATTTGTTAGATTTATCAGAAAAGACAACAGTATCTATCCTGCAAAATAATGAAATTTCTATTACGGATAAAAATAATCCAGAAACAAATGGTTGCTTTCAATTATTTACAGTTTCAGATGATTGCACCCATACTCGTTGTCAAGATGGGCATGAGATTAATGGTTTTTGCGGTCACCCATATGAATACTTAGACATTCATTATATCCCTTGCGTAACAGGCGGTGGCGGAGGTGGTGGGAACTACTCCCCTGGTGCCCCCTCAGGCCCTGGCTCTCCAGGAGGCGGCGGAACTTATAGTGGTCCTAGTGAAAGTGACGGCTCATCAGTTGGTTATACTGGATTTGTTATTGGAGATGGCGGTACAGGAAACCAAGATGATGTTGATGCTATAAATCAAATTACCCAAGAAATGGATGCTGCGTTTGGGGTTGGGAATTGGGATACAGATATGATTGGTTTAATTATCGAAACCATTAATAACAATGCAGACGTTAATACGGCGGTTGAGGCTGTAATAAATATTTTTAATCAAAAATTTTCTCAAAACTCTCCATTTCAGGTGGATATAAGTAATTTATTTCAAGACGGAGTAATGGATGATGCTGAGAAACGTTTTCTCGATATTAAAGAAATTGTCACGCAAACTACGCAGTATAAGAATATTATTGATAATATTTTTAACGACACAACAGGATTTTCTGTCGAATACGTTGTTGTAGATAATCTTACCAATGGTGCTGGGAAACGGCTTAATGGAGCTACTTCTTTAAATGGAACTATTGCAACAATAGAAATAGATAGAAATCATATAAATACAGCAACAAAAATTGACATAGCACTTACTATAATGCATGAGGCCTTGCATGCTTATATGTATTATATTATTGCAAATGATGTAAACGTATCTGTACCTAATAACGTTAATTTAAATGATATTTCGGAATGTTTAGATTTGTACTTAGCTAATTATGTAGGCATGAGTGGTGGACAAAGTGCGCAACATCAATTCATGGCAGAGGAATTGCTTCCTATTTTACAAGATGTTATTTTAGAGGCTTTACCACTTCTCTATGACCAAAGCATTTTAAATCTAATCGAACAACAAGGGCGTGTTAGGATTATAAATGAAAATGGAGAGTTAGAATGGAAATCAGGACCGTTACCAGGAAATAACCAAAACTATTATTGGTATTGGAGTGATTTTGCTTATTATTTTGCCTTAGGTAGCTTGAGAAATACTGATTTTTTTCAATCGACCATTGCTACCATACCTTTAGATGTTAATTTCTTTGACATACCTGCTGAGAATATTGTTGATATTGCTCAGTTTTGGTTATATTATTCGTACTATGTACAATTACAAACTAATACTAGTAGTTTTACGCCAGGACCGAACTATTTCCAAATCATGCACTAATTTTAAACTATTTTTAAATGAAGAAAATTATCACAATCATATTCATTATAAACTCCATATTTAGCCTGAGCCAAGAAAACGACTCCGTTTTTATTTATGTAACAGGAACTCCTGTAGAATATCTTTTTGCCGAAAAATATACATCTGAGAAAATATTGTATGGAACTATGATGGCAATTTTCCAATCGACCACTGAGGATAATTATCTGTATTGGGTTCCTGTATATTCGCCTTATAGAAATAGTAATGGTAATGGTGATATAATTAACCCAATTATAATTAAAGAAAAGAATTATTTAGAAACAATTCAGAAGAAATGGATAACATCAAAAATGATCTCATCCTTCTCTACATCAGAATTTATAGAATTTTTTAAAGATTTAGAAGGAAAAGAAGTCTATGTAATCAGTCAATATTATTTAGATAAATATCCAGACAAGGTTTTGATTTATAAGTCTTATGTTGGGGAAATTGTAAATCCAATATATTAAGTAGAATGAAAAAATTACTTTGTGTTTTACATATTTTTTTATTCTCTATTTTTTTGGGTCAAGAAAACGACTCCGTATTTATTTATGTTACTGGAACGCCTGTGGAGGATCTATATAGCGAAAAATATACATCTTAGAAGATAATGTATGGAACTATGATGGCAATTTTCCAATCGACCACTGAGGATCATTATCGGTATGGGGTTCACGTATATTCGCCTTATAGAAATGGTGCTGGTAAGATAATTAACCCGATTATAATTAAAGAAAAGAATTATTTAGAAACAATTCAGAAGAAATGGATTACATCAAAAATGATCTCATCCTTCTCTACATCAGAATTTATAGAATTTTTTAAAGATTTAGAAGGAAAAGAAGTCTATGTAATCAGTCAATATTATTTAGATAAATATCCAGACAAGGTTTTGATTTATAAGTCTTATGTTGGGGAAATTGTAAATCCGATGTATTAATTAGAATCCAAATTAAAAACGACTATTTCCTTGGCTTAAAAACCTCCCGAGCATTCTCACTCGTAATCGTAGCAATCTCTTGTGGAGTGACATTATAAATATCACAAAGCTTTTCTACCACCAACGGAATATAACTAGGTTCGTTTCGTTTACCTCTGTGAGGGACCGGTGCTAAATAAGGCGCATCTGTTTCTAAAACGATATGTTTCAAATCGATTTCATGCAAAAATTTATCGATCTTGCCATTTTTAAAAGTAACTACACCTCCAATTCCTAATTTAAAACCTAAATCTATAGCTCTATGAGCATCTTCTAATGTACCCGTAAAACAATGAAATATTCCAAATAATTCCGGCGATCTATTATCTTCTACCAACTCAAAAGTCTCAGAAAAACTATCTCGGGTGTGAATCACTATCGGCCAACCTTTTTCCTTGGCCCAACCAATTTGTGTAGCGAATGCTTCTTGTTGTTCTTTCAAATGCGTTTTATCCCAATACAAATCAATACCTATTTCTCCTATGGCAGCAAAATCCCGCTGATCAATCCATGTTTTAACTTTAGCTAGTTCCTCTTGATAAGTTTCTGCCTTCACAGAGGTAGGATGCAATCCCATCATCAAATGCATCATTTTGGGATGCTTTGCTTCTACCGCCAACATGGCATCGGTATAGGAGCTATCAATCGCAGGTAAATAAAATTCGCTAACTCCAGCTTCTATTGCACGCTGAATCGCCTCTTCCCTATCTTCGTCAAAAAGCTCTGAATATATATGGTTGTGCGTATCAATATACATGAATTCTATTTTTAAGTTCGTTTATCTCTTCATTCAAACTATCCTTGGGCATCTGCATGGCAAGTCTTTCTAGTTTTTTCATCGTATCAAATAAAAACTTTCTGTGTTCTACACCCTCCGGATTGATAGGTTTATGCGCTAAAGCCATCAACATTTTGTCTACTTCTTGCATCATTCCTTGAGTTTCTCCCGAAAAATAAGTTGATTTAAACTTATGCCAGATATAGTCAACACCCAAATCATTAAGATGAACCAAATCTTTATCATAATAACGATAATCGCGTAATTCATCTAACACAATTTCATAAGATGGAAAATAATTCACATCTTGATATTCTCTCAACAAAACATGAAGCGCTCTATGCAACACCCCTTTGCTCACATGGTTTTCTCTATATCCATCACGCACATGACGCACCGGACTCACCGTGAAAATAATTTTAGCATTAGGCTTGACATCCTTCACTATAAGAACCA
Organism: uncultured Weeksellaceae bacterium; assembly: GCA_964553105.1. GTDB lineage: Bacteria > Bacteroidota > Bacteroidia > Flavobacteriales > Weeksellaceae > Profundicola. The sequence goes on from CAZKJO010000011.1 coordinate 4,183, forward strand.
TATTGCGTAGAGCATCAAATACTTCTTTCTCTGAAAGCAACAATTTGTTAAAATTCTTTTGAGGTACTTTATGGCAATTACTTACCGAAAAACCACCATTTAGGAAATAAGCCCAGGCAGTGCCAAGCGTAAATACAAAAACTGAAGTTCTGGTTAAGAAGTCATTCGCATCTTCTATACTTTCGTTCACCAAGTCTAAGACTTGTTTTAGTTTGGGCCTCGAAAACAAATGACTATGATCCCAGCTAAAAAACAGACCTTGGTAATTATAGATCTCTTTTTCTGTATAGTAACTTCTCGTATATACCCTAGAAAGCACGTTCTCCATCGCTAAAGGATGAAATTGTGTACCAAAAGGATTGATTAAAGTCTGAAACTTAGCTTGTTTTAATCTTTCGCCTATTTCTGCTACAAAGCAAGACCCCAAACAAAAAATCCCATCTTGATATTGAATATCAAAATTTGGTTTTTCGATAGGAACTTGAGAGTAAAGATTCATTTTTTAGAAACTTCTTCCAATCAAATCATTACAGAAATCTTTTAAAACTTTCTTGTTTTCGATTCCTTCAATTTTCTCTAAATATTGTTTAGCCAACTTGGTATGCTCAAGAATTTCGTGCTCCACCATGTGATCAACACGTAATTGCTTAAAAATATTTTCGACGCTGTAAACCTTATCTATGTTTTCTGTGTTCAGCTTATACCAATATTTCAGCTCAGTTGCTTGCTCTTCGCTTGCTTTCTCTAAAGCCTTAATGAACAAAATGGTCTTTTTATTCTCGAAGATATCTCCTGCGTGCATTTTACCAACTTTCGATGAATCTCCATATACATCTAACAAATCATCTTTCAATTGAAATGCAATTCCTAAGTGTTTACCAAAATCAAAAATATGATTAGCATCCTCTGGACTAGCATCAGCGATAATAGCACCAATTTTAAATGAAGCCGCCGTTAGAACCCCGGTTTTGCAGTATATCATTTTCAAATACTCTTCCTCGGTCACCTCCAATTGAGTTTCGAAGTTCATATCATACTGTTGACCTTCGCATAAATCCTGACCTGTTTTAGAAAATAAAGTCACGATTTCCTTGAATTTATTATCTGGAAGATCCTCAAAGTATTGATAAGCTTTTATTAATAAAGCATCACCTGAAAGAATGGCTCTATCAACATTATATTTTTCATGAACCGTAGTTTTACCTCTTCTCAAAGGAGCTTTGTCCATGATATCATCATGCATTAAAGTAAAGTTATGGAAATATTCAATGGCCAGACTCGGTTTAATAGCTTGACTCATATCACCCCCAAACAAATCAGTCGCCATCAAGGTAATAATGGGACGCAGCCTCTTACCGCCTAATGTTAGGATGTAATTGATTGGTTCATATAGCTCTTTTGGCTCATCTTTAAATTCATTCTGTTTCAGTGCTTCCTGAAAAGTCTCAACATATTGATTTAAATACTTCATGCATGTAGATTAAAGTGTAAAGATAGGTTTTGGTGTCCTAATTGGAAAATATGTAACTATATAATTTGTTCTTTCCATATATAGAGAAAAAACCAAACTATGAGTTCAACTAAGTAATGTTTTTAATGATAGTAAATTAGACTAAATATTGCCACTTAAAACTAGTCCTTTTTCATTTCAATTTCGAGAAGATTCCTTGCTCTCAAAATTCGAACTTTAACATTGCTCATAGTAAGGTTGAGCTCCATAGCAATATCTTTATAAGTCTTCTCCTCCCAAAATCTTAATTTGATTACTTTCTGATAAATATCCGGAAGGTTTTCAATGGCTTTCATCAACTTTTTATTATCCTGTTTAATAATAAGATGCTGCTCGGGAGAGGGCATCATAGCCTCTAAGTCTAAGTGTGTAATTTCATTATCCAACGAAACGTTCAATTCAGGCTTGGCCCTAATATGATCAATCATCGTATTATAGGCAATCGCGCGAAGCCATGTCCCAAAATCAAAATCTTCGTTATATAATTTTAATTTTCTAAATGCCTTGGTAAAAGTAAGAATAGTAATATCCTCGGCATCCGTTTTATCATGAATTTTTGACAGGACAAAATAGTAGATTTTATCCCAGAAAAGATTCATCAAAGTCGTTTGTTCAAACTGCCTTCCTTTTTTAGCCTCTTCAATAAGTTCTAATAACTCAGGCTTTTTCAACTTCAGGTGTATTGCTTTCACAAAATTCCGGCATTTTCCCACAGTAGCCACAAGTCTCTCCTTCTTTGTTTAGATGGGGATTCTGACTTGCACATGTGCCTGCGAATTTACCGTCTTTTTTAGCCCATAATTTTATAGCAATTCCTGCGAATGCTAATAATAATAAAGCTATTGTAATAAATATAAGTTTCATTTTTTAGTTTTTAAATGTCGAAAACTTGTAGACAAAGATACGACTTCTACATCAATTTGAGTCTTCTGAATCTGGATTTAAAATAATTTAACTTAGTTTTGCAATCCTTAATAGCACAATGAAATCCATTCTCATATTATTACACTTTGGACTTTTGGCTGCAGCCTATGCTGTGGTGTTAAACCAATGGATTCAACCTAGTATTTTTCCTTACTTTAACTTACTATCTCTAGGCTTTCCTGTGTTAATGGTTCTAAATTTAATTTTATTGGTTTTTTGGTGGTTTTATCGCTGGAAAATTGCTTTTGTATTTACCCTATTATCATTGTGTCTTGCTATTCCGCTTAATAAGATAGTTCATATTTATGGTGCACCAGAAACTACAGAAAGTAATTTAAAACTTATTACTTATAATGTTCATTACTTTAAAAAGGATGCAGAAGGTCTAAAAAACTTATTAATCGAAGAAAATCCAGATATTATTTTACTTCAGGAGCTCGGACCAGGCTCCAAGTCTTTAATGGCCAATATCTTTAAAGACACACCACATTATTACGAAGATCATAATCTCTTGGGTATTGCAAGCAAGTTTCCAGTTATTGAAACAAAGAAGTTCAGATTAGAACCATACCCCACTACCTATGCCTATGCCGACATTGCGCTACCAAACGATACAGTACGTTTTATTACTTTTTATTTAGAATCCTTACATATCGACCAAGAAGAAATTAAGGATCCCAACGTTGATTCAGAAAGGATAAAAAATAACTTTAAATCTTTGTCTAGTAAAGTTTTAAAAACAGCAAAAATTCACCAGAAACAAATCGATGCTATAAGAGAAAACATAAAAAGCTCGCCTTATCCAGTAGTTTTAGCAGGTGATATGAATGCTGTCCCATCCTCTTATGAATATTATGCATTGAAAAGAGGCAAAAAAGATGCTTTCTTATATGGCGACAAAGTTCTTGGAACCACCTTTCCGAGTTTTGGCGTCCCTTTGAGACTAGATTTTGTATTTGTTCCGGAGGAGTTTAAAATTAAATCTCACAGAATCGAACCTGTGCCATATTCCGATCACTACCCTGTGATTGTTGAGATTCAAATTCCTTAAAATCAAAAATTTAAGACAAAGAATCAGCTCTCACTAAATAGATTCTTTTGGTTGATGAGATTTTAGTAAATTTACATTTTAAATAAAATTAATTGTTATCTACTTGATTTTTAATCATAAATCAAGCGATCCATTTTAATTTTCAAACCTTATACATTCATGATAGATTCACAAGAATTTGTAAACACAATAAAAGAAGGTTACACGCCCAAAGGTGAGTACATCACGCTGGGGAAAGCTAAATTTAACAATAAGGTGGAAACAGAAGCTGCCGTTAATATTCCGCTGAAGACCTTAAACCGACATGGCTTGATTGCGGGTGCAACAGGTACAGGTAAAACCAAAACTTTACAGATTTTTTGTGAGCAACTATCTAATCACGGAATTCCATCTTTAGTAATGGACGTAAAAGGTGATTTGAGTGGTATTGCCAAACCAGGTGACCCAAGTAGCAAACACATCATCGAAAGGATGAATATGCTTGACATTCCTTACCAAGCTACTGGATTCCCGGTTGAATTAATGAGTTTAAGTGAGGAAAAAGGTGTTCGATTAAGAGCTACTGTTACAGAGTTTGGACCTATTTTATTAAGTAAAATTTTATCTCTAAACGACACGCAAGAAAGTGTAATTTCTGTGATTTTTAAATTCTGCGATGATCATGCCTTGCCTTTGGTAGACCTAGACGATCTTAAGAAAGTTTTATCCTACATAAAAGACCACGACGAGGGGAAAGAAACCTTCAAAAAAGAATACGGAAGTGTATCGAGTGCTTCTGTAGGAGCAATTCTCAGAAAAATTGTTGCTCTAGAACAACAAGGGGCTGAGAGGTTCTTTGGAGAGCCCTCTTTTGATGTTGAAGATTTATTACGTACCAAAGACGGAAAAGGAATTATTAATATTGTACGTTTGGTGGATATTCAAGATAAGCCTGCCTTATTCTCCACCTTTATGTTGAGCATGTTAGCTGAGATTTATGCTACCCTCCCAGAGGAAGGAGATGCAGGAAAACCTAAATTATGTCTATTTATAGACGAGGCTCATCTTGTTTTCCAAGAAGCATCAAAAACATTGTTAAACCAAATTGAAACCGTAGTTAAACTAATCCGATCCAAAGGAGTCGGTGTGTATTTTATTACACAAATTCCAGGTGATGTACCAGAATCAGTTTTAAGTCAGTTAGGTTTAAAAATCCAACATGCATTGCGTGGATTCACCGCCAAAGATAGAAAAGAAATAAAAAAAGCAGTAGAGAATTACCCTATTACCAAATTCTATGATGCCGATCAATTAATCACCCAACTGGGTATTGGAGAAGCTTTTATCACGGCCCTTAATGAAAAAGGTATTCCAACTCCTTTAGTTTATACACATTTGGTTGCTCCACAATCTAGAATGGATGTCTTGTCTCAAGCAGAAATTGATCAATTACTTAGAGATTCTGACTTAGTGACCAAATATGAAAAAGACATCAACCGAGAGTCTGCCTATGAGTTACTAACAGAAAAAATTGAAAGATCGGCAGATTTAAAAGCCGAAGAAGAAAATAAACCAAAGCCGACAAGGCGTAGTAAAAAAGACGAGGAAGGTTTCTTTGAATCTGTTATCAACAGCCCTTTTGCTAGAGACATGGGAAGAACATTAACCCGAGAAATATCTAGAAGTATTTTAGGTGTTTTAGGTGTTAAAAAAACTCGAAGAAGATAGTGGAATACGCTATACTCGACATAGAAGCCACCGGCGGACAAGTAGGAACAGAAAAAATCATAGATATATATATTTATAGATTTAATGGAGTTGAAGTAGAGGACCAATTCGGTTCTATGGTAAACCCTCAGAGGTCTATAGATTTCTATGTTCAAAAATTGACTGGTATTACAGAAAAAATGGTGAGATCAGCTCCGAAATTTCATGAATTAGCTAAACGAATTATTGAAATCACAGAAGATTGTGTTCTTGTGGGACATGGTGTTGATTTCGATTATAGAATGCTTAGACAGGAGTTTAAAGAGCTTGGATATGATTATCAAAGAAAGACCCTAGATAGTTTAGATTTAAGTCAAAAACTTCTCCCCGAAATGGAATCTCATTCTTTGGGAAAACTTTGCAAAGCGCTTGGAATCCCAATGCTTTCTAGACATACAGCAGAAGGTGATACGCGAGCTACCTTAGATTTGTTTAAACTTCTATTGGAAAAAGATAAGGATAAAAACATCATTAATTCTTTTGCAATTCACAACACCCATACGCGCCAACAAATTTCTAAATTGATTAAATTAGAAGAGCAGTTACCAGCTAAAACGGGAGTTTATTATTGTTTAGACGAAAACAAAAATATTATTCACCTCGCTGCATCTAAAAATATAAAGCAAGATGTAAACGAAGTATTTACATCTATCAAAAAGACGGAAAAGAGAATTCAAACGATGGTAGAGTATGTGAATTTTGAATTAACCGGAAGTTTCTTAATCGCTTTATTTAAGCAATCTAACGAAAGTGACGGGCTAAAGAATTTATTAAAACCTAAGCCTAAACATATGAGCTATGGTTTATATGCAGATTTAGAAAAGAATGAATTGCAGATTTTACCAACTCATGTAACTAAAGACAAAGCTCTGCTTTTGTTTAATAACAAAAGAAAAGGATTCAAAACGATTGAACAGCTTTATAAAAAGCTTAAAATATCTAGTGAAACTCCTATAAAAGAACAGCTTAAAAAGATTAGAGAAGAAATTAAGCTAAAGCATAAGAACTTAATCTTAATTGACAAAGGAAGAGGGAAAAATGAAAAGTCTTTTATAGAGATTATTGATAAAAAAATAGCTGGTTATGGTTATTATACTTTCTATAATCAAATAGAAAATGATAATATTCGTGAAAACATCAAAGTTGACTTAGTACCCAACGACAGACACGATGTGCTATTGAAAACTTTTCTTCAGTTTCATCACTTTGTACACGTGATTCCTTTTTCTGAAAATGAACCCATAAAATTACCTAAAAAATGAATAAACAAGATCCTAGATTGGTAGAGAAGTTCCAGCAAAAAGATTGGAATGAAGTTAAAATAAATGATTCATGGGCCGTTTTTAAAATCATGAGCGAATTTGTCGCTGGTTTTGAAAGCATGGCAAGATTAGGACCTTGCGTTTCTATATTTGGCTCTGCTAGAACACAATCAAGCCACAAATACTATGAGTTAGCCGAAGAAATTGCCTACGGAATCACCAAAGTTGGTTTTGGTGTTATTACAGGTGGAGGTCCAGGCATCATGGAAGCCGCTAACAAAGGAGCCAATCGAGGTGGTGGAAAATCGGTTGGTTTAGGGATCACCCTACCTTTTGAGGCCGGAAATAATGATTATATCGACTTTAACTTAAGTCACACTTTCGATTATTTTTTCGTTAGAAAAGTAATGTTAGTAAAGTATGCTCAAGGATTTATCGCTTTACCAGGTGGATTCGGAACTTTAGATGAATTATTTGAGGCCTTAACCTTAATACAAACAGACAAAATCGGTCGTTTCCCAATTGTATTAGTAGGCTCTGAATATTGGGGTGGACTTATCGATTGGATGAAAGCAACTTTACTAGAAGAAGGGAAAATTAAAGAAGAAGACTTAAAGTTATTTAGGTTGGTAGATACCGCTGAAGACGCAGTTGGTCACATTAAAGCCTTCTACGATAAATATGCTGTTAAACAAAATTTCTAAAACAGAAATTAACACAAAATATAAATCCCGAAACATTAAGTTTAGGGATTTTTTTATTCATAATCGAATCAGATAATTGAATTTTATTTCTCTTTATAGGCTAATAATCTTAAAGCATTCAACACCACCAAAAGCGTAGAACCTTCATGGAAAATAACCGCTGGACCAATAGACGCAATCCCAAATAAAGTTAAAGGAACCAGAATCGCAACCATTCCCATACTTATCCAAATATTTTGATGGATAATTCGTTTTGATGCTCTACTCAAACCAATTAAAAAAGGTAATCGCTCAATTTTATCTGACATCAAAGCAACATCTGCAGTTTCTAAAGCTACATCACTACCAGCAGCTCCCATGGCTACACCCACTGTAGCAGTAGCCATTGCAGGCGCATCGTTTACACCATCACCAATCATAGCTACTTTTTCATATTTCGCCATCAGTTCTTTAATCGCTGCTACTTTATCTTCAGGCATCAAGCCTCCTTTTGCCTCCGTTAAACCAATTTGCTTTGCAATATTATCTCCAACATTTTGATGATCTCCTGTCAACATTACCATGTTTTCGATACCAATTTTCTTTAACTCTTGTAAAGTTGATTTGGCTGTATCTCTTGGCAAGTCCATCACACTAATCAAACCAACCAAAAGATTATTATAAGCTACCAACATAGCCGTCTCCCCATTCGAAAGGAGTTCTTGCATTTTATCTTTGATTTGAGCCGAAACCATAATTCGGTTTTCTTGCATCAATCTTTCATTTCCTATAAATACCGTGCGATTATCATATTGAGCAGTAATTCCCATTCCTTGAATTGACTCTAAATCTGCAACGCTTTTTTCATTTCTAACCTTATGTTCCTCTTCTAATGCTTTAGCAATTGACCTTGCCAAAGGGTGGTTACTCAAACCTTCTACACCAAGAACCATTTGTTTTAACTCTGTTAAGTCAAAATTATTCAAGGCAACAATAGAAGTTAATTTTGGTTTTCCTTCAGTTAAAGTACCGGTCTTGTCAAAGGCTATAGTTCTCAGGTTTCCTAAATTCTCTAAAGCTCTTCCGCCTTTAATCAGAACTCCTCCTCTAGCCGCACGCGCTACTCCACTCAACACGGCACTTGGCGTAGAAATAGCCAGTGCACAAGGACTCGAAGCAACCAATACCGTAATCGCTCTATATAAACTCTCCTCATAAGTTTCATCTAATACCAAGAAGGCAAAACATAATAAGAGGATAACAACAATTACAGATGGCACATACCATTTCTCAAATTTCTTGGTTAATAATTGTGTTGGAGATTTATTCCCCTCTACTTCGCTCACTAATGAAATCATTCTAGCTATCGCACTATCTGTACTTAGTTTCAACACTTGAATCTCTAGCGCTCGATCACCATTTATACTTCCAGTATAAACCCTATTTAAACTATCAAAATCTTCGAATTTATTATTACCAACATCTCCAGTAAATGCTTCTTTATCCACTGGCATACTTTCCCCAGTAATATTGGCTTGATTCACACTTGAAGAACCTTCTATCACCACTCCATCGGCGGCAATTTTCGAGTTAGGTTTAACCAAAATTACATCACCAATTTTCAAATTCTCAATTGGTGTTTCTACCACATCACCATTTACTTTTAAGAAAGCTACCTTAGGACTTAATTCGCCTAATGATTTAATATTCTTCCGCGCTCTATTCATGGCATAATGCTCTAAAGCATGCCCTAAACTAAATAAGAATAATAACAAGGCGGCTTCTCCCCATCTATCTATATACACAGCTCCGACGGCGGCTGCAAGCATCAAGAAATCAATCTCGAACTCACCTTTACTTATTTTCTCTATGGCTTCTTTAGCAGTATAAAACCCTCCAAATAATAAGGAAACAATGAAACTACCCTTCGCAAACCATTCGTTTAAATCCAGCAAATGCTCAAAACCCAATCCTGCAAAAAAGAATACACCTGCAGCAATCGCAAAATACAATTCAGTGTTTTCGCCTAAAAACCCATCATGATTATGCTCATGACCGCCTTCATTATCTTGCTGATTTTCGGTATGTTTTTCCATATTAACAAAACTACATTAAAAATACTCAATTTTAATAATTATAATCAATATTGTATCTTTCAAGACTTAATCAAATAAGATCATATGACATCAGAATTTCTCTTAGGTGAATCAAAATTGACGGTGGACAAATGCATGTCTATCATTCAAAATAAATCTAAAATTAGCTTATCCAAAAAAGCGATTAAAAATATTGAAGCGTCTACAGAACGCGTTAATAATATTGTTTCTTCTAATCAAACTGTTTATGGAGTAAACACAGGGTTTGGACCTTTATGCACCGTTAAAATTTCAGCTGAAGAAACTAAAAAACTACAAGAAAACATTCTAAAAAGTCATGCAGTAGGCGTTGGAAACCCACTTTCTGATGATTTAGTACGCTTAATGCTTCTAACCAAGATGCACGCATTATCTCGTGGTTATTCTGGAATTCAACTTGCAACTATTGAAAGAATAAAGTTTTTATTTGAAAACGATATCTTACCGGTTGTCCCAGAGCAAGGATCTGTGGGAGCATCTGGAGATTTAGCTCCATTATCTCATTTATTTTTACCTCTTATTGGTTTAGGTCATGTTAAATACAAAGGTGAAACGCGCACGACCGAAGAGGTTTATAAAGAATTAAATCTTGAGCCTATCGATTTAGGTGCTAAAGAAGGATTAGCCTTAATCAATGGAACGCAATTCATTCTTGCTCATGCAGTTTTAGGTGTTTATAGAATGAAAAATGCTTTAGAAAATGCAGACTTAATCGGATCTTTAATGCTTGATGCTTTAAAAGGTTCTGTAAGTCCATTCAGAAAGGAATTGCATACTATTCGCCCATTCAAAGGCACGAAAACTGTTGCTAAAAACATTAGAAAGTATTTGAAAGGTTCTGAAATCCCAGCTTCACATGCAGATTGTGACAGAGTTCAAGACCCCTATTCGCTGAGATGTATGCCACAAGTACATGGTGCTAGCCGTAATGCTTGGAAACACTTAAAAGAATTAACGGAAATAGAATTAAACTCAGTTACTGATAACCCAATCATAACGCTTGATGGTCATGCGATTTCTGGAGGAAATTTCCATGGTCAACCACTTGCAATGGTGTTAGATTATGCTTCAATTGCAGTTGCAGAATTAGGAAATATCGCCGACAGAAGAGTTTATTTAAGTTTAGAAGGTGAAAAAGTTGGTTTGCCTAAATTATTATTGAAAGAAACTGGATTAAATTCAGGTTTCATGATTCTTCAATATACAACTGCAGCTTTGGTAACAGAAAATAAATCATTGTTATTCCCTCCTTCTGGAGATTCTGTGCCAACGAGTATGGGACAGGAAGACCACGTAAGTATGGGAAGTATTTCAGGTAGAAAATTAAATCAAATTTTAGACAATTTAGAGAAAATTCAAGCTATTGAATTACTAACCGCTTGTCAAGCTTTAGACTTTGCTAGACCACTTAAAACATCTGAAACATTAGAAAAAGTTCATGCTAAGGTGAGAGAAAGCATTCCATTCTATACACAAGACGAGATTTTCTCTGAAGCGATTAATAAAGCAATTGAACTTATTAAGAAAGACGAATTAAAAGAATTTAGAATTAAATAAATGAAGATAGTAGGTCCATTTACCCAATTATTGAGCATGCAAAACTTACCTTTAAAAGGAAGTTTGCAAGACGAGCAATTAGACATCATTAAAAATGCTGGAATTTGCATTAATGCGGATGGAAATCTTGAGAAAGTTGGCGACTACGATCAATTAGTTCAAGATTATCCTGATGCTAAAGTCGAAAAACTTGAAGGAAATAAAGTTGCCATTCCAGGTTTAATTGATAGCCATACCCACATCTGTTTTGGTGGAACACGCGCTATGGATTTTGCGATGAGAAATGCTGGTAAATCTTATATGGATATCGCAAGAGAGGGCGGTGGAATTTGGAGTACGGTACTTGAGACAAGAAAAGCAACTCAAGAAGAGTTAACTCAAGGAATTGTTGACAGAGCGAATGAATTATTAGCGCTTGGGATTACGACCGTTGAAGTAAAAAGTGGCTATGGATTAACTGTTGAGGAAGAGTTGAAAATGCTGAGAGCTATAAAAGAAGCCAACAAGCGAACGAAACAAACTTTGGTTCCAACTTGTTTAGCTGCCCATACGCTACCTAAGGATTTTGAAGGAAGCCATGCGGAATATTTGAAATTAATGCAGGAAGAGTTATTCCCTGTTTTAATTGAAGAAAATTTAGCGAAAAGAATGGATGCTTTTATTGAAGAAGAAGCATTTGATGAAGCTGTGACAATTCCTTATTTCCAGAAAGCGAAAGAAATGGGATTTGACATTACGGTTCATGCGGATCAATTCTCTACAGGAGGTTCTGAGGTGGCTATTAAAATTGGCGCTGTAAGTGCAGACCACCTTGAAGCGAGTACTCAAAAAGAAGTTCAAATGTTAGCTAAATCAGATACCGTAGCAACAGCCTTACCTGGAGCTACATTAGGTCTTGGATGCGCTTTCACTCCGGCTAGAGCTTTATTAGATGCTGGCGCTTGTGTTTCGATTGCTTCGGACTGGAATCCGGGTTCTGGACCTCAAGGAAATTTATTATCTCAAGCATCGATTATTGCTACTTTTCAAAAGTTAAGTAATGCGGAGGTTTTTGCTGGAATCACAACCAGAGCAGCTTATGCCTTAAGAGAAGAGAAAATCGGTCAATTAAATAAAGGATTTGAAGCTAATTTTGCCATTTTTGACACCGATAACTATCAAGAAATCACTTATCAGCAAGGTCGTCTAACACCATCTGCTGTATATGTGAAAGGCGAAAGCGTACTTAATTAATTGAAATTAAAACCCATTGAAACTTTCATAATTACATGAAAAAAACACTCATCACGCTATTATTGATCGGCTCCATAATTGGTTGCAAGAATGCTAATGACCAACAAGAAGCTCAAAATAATGTAGATGAAACTTCTGCCATTCAATCCTCTGAGAATCTAACCGATAGTATTCAGGTAAAAACGATACAAGTGGGTTCAGAAGGAGAAGAAATCAAGAATCGTTTTCATGGCTCTTATCCAAATACGGTTTATGATTTTATCAATAAGGAGGAAGAAAAATTCATTCAAACTTATTATGATGAATTCAAGGAAGTTTCTAAAAATCATGGTGAAGACGCGGTTTCTAGGGTGAGTTTTGGACAACACTTCGAAGTTACTGAACAGAGCAATCACTTTTTAGGCTTTTTGATAGAGCGTTACACATCCTATGGCAACAACTATGATGTTCAATACTTTACACATATTTACGATCTTGAATCAAAGCAATTAATCAAATTTTCTGACTTATTTTCTTCTGAAAGTGAGTTTGAAAATGTGGTAAAAGTTATTCGAGATAAAACCGAAGTAGTTTTAAAAAATAAACTTGATTACATGGACTTGACAGAAGATGACCGAAAAGCCATGTGGTCGAATATGCAAGAGCAAATTGAGCAAGGGACGACAGCTGAAGAGAAAAATTATAACGCTTTTTCTTGGGATCAATCTGGAAACCTGACCATTTACTTTGATAAATACCAAGTGGCTTCAGGCAATTTTGAGAATATTGAAGTTACACTAAAACCAGAGGAATACAAGAATTTAGTTTCTGATAAGTATCAAGAATTGTTTCACATTAAAGTAGATGAATCTACACCAGCAGCAACGGATGATTTAACGCAAACTACACCTGAAGAGAACGATATAAATTGCGGCGAAGTTCCTTGTGTGGCATTAACACTAGATGATGGTCCTTCGGTTTACACGAATCAACTGTTGGATATATTAAAAGAAAATGATGCGAAAGCAACTTTTTTTGTATTAGGTAAATCAGCTAAGGTTCAAAAGAATACAGTTTTGAGAACTTTTCAAGAAGGACACCAAATCGGAAATCATAGTTGGGATCATAAAGATTTAAAAAAACTATCTAAAGCAGATATAGAACAACAAATCAATGAAACAAATCAAACCATTAAAAACATAACCGGTAAGGCACCCAACGTACTTCGTCCGCCATATGGTTCTTATAATAATTCAGTAAAAGAGATTGCCAATATGCCCATTATTTTATGGGATCTCGATCCATTAGATTGGAAAGATCGTGATGCTACATTAGTTGCCCAAAGAATGAGTGAAGCAAAGCCAAATGGAATCGTTCTGGCACACGACATTCATAAATCAACTGTAGAAGCAATGCCTAAAGTGATTTCGGCATTGAAGAAAAAAGGCTATCACTTGGTGACAATAGACCAACTATTTGCTGGAAAAAGCTTAATAAACGGGCAGATTTATAATAAAAGAAAATAATTTTTCCTTTTTAAAAATTAATTTAAAATGACTTTCAAAGACCAAATATTACAAGGAATTCCATCAGAATTACCTCAACCACAACAAAGAAACGAACAGGTTTCACACGCACCAGTTCGTAAAAAAATATTAAATACAGCTGAACGCAAATTAGCCATAGAAAATGCTTTACGCTATTTCCCTAAGGAATGGCATGCTGAATTAGCACCAGAGTTTGCAGCAGAATTAGATAAATATGGTAGAATATACATGTATCGATTCCGTCCGGAATATGATATGCATGCTCGTCCTATTTCTGAATATCCTGGGAAATCAGAACAAGCTAAATCTATCATGTTAATGATTCAAAACAACTTGGACCCTGCTGTAGCCCAACATCCAGATGAGCTAATTACCTATGGTGGAAATGGTGCTGTATTTCAAAACTGGGCTCAATACTTATTGACCATGAAGTATTTGGCGGAAATGACTGAAGATCAAACATTACACATGTATTCTGGTCATCCGATGGGCTTATTTCCGTCTCATAAAGACGCACCAAGAGTGGTTGTTACCAATGGAATGATGATCCCTAATTACTCAGCTCCAGACGATTGGGAGAAGTTTAATGCATTAGGGGTTACTCAATATGGCCAAATGACGGCAGGTTCTTATATGTATATTGGACCTCAAGGAATTGTACACGGAACGACCATTACCGTGATGAATGCTTTTAGAAAAATGTTGAAAAAAGGTGAATCTCCTAATGGGAAAATATTCCTAACTGCTGGTTTAGGTGGAATGTCAGGAGCTCAACCTAAAGCAGGAAACATTGCGGAGTGCATTACAGTTTGTGCTGAAGTGAATCCTGCAGCGGCAACAAAACGTCACGAGCAAGGTTGGGTAGATCTTTTGATTGATGATATAGATGAGCTTGTAAAACGTGTTCGTGAAGCGCAAGAAAAACAAGAAGTTGTATCCATAGCCTTCATTGGGAATGTTGTAGATGTTTGGGAGAAATTTTTAGAAGAAGATATTTTTGTTCATGTAGGTTCAGACCAAACTTCTCTTCATAATCCTTGGAGTGGTGGATATTATCCGGTGGGAGTTTCTTTTGATGAGGCGAATAGATTAATCGCAGAAGAACCAGAAAAATTCAAAGAATTGGTTCAAGAATCACTGAGAAGACAAGCAGCTTCAATTAATAAACATGCAGAAAAGGGAACTTATTTCTTTGATTATGGAAATGCGTTTTTATTAGAAGCCTCTCGCGCAGGAGCAGACGTTAAAGGAGAAGATGGCAAGGAATTTAAATTCCCAAGCTATGTTCAAGATATTTTAGGCCCGATGTGTTTTGATTATGGTTTTGGACCGTTCAGATGGGTTTGCACCTCTGGAAATCCAGAAGACTTAAAGAAAACTGATGAAATTGCCCATGCTGTTATGAGCGAAATTAAGGCGACAGCTCCAGAAGAAATTCAGCAGCAAATGGCCGATAATATGAAGTGGATTGAAGAAGCGCTTCAAAATAAATTAGTTGTGGGATCTCAAGCGAGAATTCTGTATGCAGATGCAGAAGGAAGGTCTAAAATTGCCGAAGCATTCAATAACGCCATTAAGTCTGGTGAGATTTCAGCACCGGTTGTATTGGGACGAGATCACCATGATGTGAGTGGAACCGATTCTCCTTACCGTGAGACAAGTAACATTTATGATGGATCAAGGTTCACTGCGGATATGGCAATCCAGAACGTTATTGGCGACAGCTTTAGAGGTGCAACTTGGGTAAGTATTCACAATGGTGGTGGCGTTGGCTGGGGCGAAGTTATCAATGGAGGATTTGGAATGTTATTAGACGGATCCGAAGATGCTGACAGAAGATTAAAATCGATGTTGTTTTATGATGTGAACAACGGAATTGCAAGAAGAGCTTGGGCAAGAAATGATGAAGCTTTATTTGCCATTAAGCGCGAGATGGAGCGAAGATCCGATTTGAAAGTGACGATTCCGAATTTGGTGGATGATGAGGTGTTAAATAAGCTTTAAACTTAATTTATAATAAAACAAAATCCCAAAGCTTGAACTTTGGGATTTTTATTTTGTTGTATTTTAATCTAAGTCTTTCTCCGCCAAAATTACATCAGAAAAAGTAGGTTGATTTTCTACGATACTTCCCGCTTTCTTTTTATTGATTTTAAACATGATATCTTTTTCGGTTGTAAATAAAACGACCGAAAAGAAAGGCTTTAATAAATGCTCTTGAATTACATTTTTTGTTTCTGTTAGGCTTAATTCCAACTCTTTATCTTCAACTTCGCGAGATCGATATCTATGTTTCACTAATAGCTTAGCCTCACTATCTAATGACATCGGTCGTACAAAAATATTCTTCAACTCTTGCTTACCAATAGT
>CAZKJO010000011.1:20279-50820 GCA_964553105.1 uncultured Weeksellaceae bacterium
TTGGACAGTAGAGACAACAAATTCTCAAAGAAATTGGATGTTCAAAAACTTTAGGGACTTTAATTATATGCAAATGTCAGCTTTTGGTGGGCGAGGAAGGCCAGGTTATAAAGTTAAAGCAAGCCTACACACGCCATTATTAGATATCTCCAACAAAGAATGTAAATTGAAGTTTTCATTTGCCGATGCCTATAAAAATGGTCAACCTTTATACGTTTCTCTCATTAATGCTGAGAAAAAGCCTTTAAAAAACCTCAACCCTAAGGATTGGGAGTCTTTGGTAAATAATGAAGCTAAATATGATAATAATGAGGAAAGCACGCCTTGGATTCCATTACCCAAAATTCAACAAGCTTATCATATAAGCTTTATCTATGATAGTCAAAAAGGTGGTAAAAAGTCTAAACCGGCTACGACTATCATTCAATTAAGCGAAGTCGATGTTTGGTGTGAATAATTAAATTTTATCTAATTCTACTTTTAATTTCATTCAACTTCATTAAG
Organism: uncultured Weeksellaceae bacterium; assembly: GCA_964553105.1. GTDB lineage: Bacteria > Bacteroidota > Bacteroidia > Flavobacteriales > Weeksellaceae > Profundicola. The sequence continues at coordinate 20,784 of CAZKJO010000011.1, forward strand.
GCTTCTACTGGCGTTAAAGTATTGATATCCAGCCCTTCTAAATCATCACGTATAGCTTCTAAAATAGGATCATCTAATTGAAAGAAAGATAATTGCATATTTTCTTGTGTAATTTTAGAGGTGGTATTTGTTAAATTCTCGTTGGCGTGAGATTTTTCTAATTGCTTAAGGACATCTTCTGCTCTACGCACCACTTTATTAGGCATTCCAGCCATTTTTGCCACATGAATACCGAAACTATGCTCACTACCTCCCGGCTGTAACTTTCTTAAAAATAGAATCGTATCCTTGGTTTCTTTTATACTAACATGATAATTTTTAATGCGCTCAAAGGATTTCGCCATTTCATTTAATTCATGATAGTGTGTGGCAAAAAGTGTTTTAGGTTTTCCTTTATTTTCATGAATAAATTCTGTAATCGACCATGCAATAGAAATCCCGTCGTAGGTGCTTGTTCCACGACCGATTTCATCTAAAATAATAAGACTGCGATCCGTTAAGTTATTTAGAATTTGAGCTGTTTCATTCATTTCTACCATAAAAGTAGATTCACCTTGAGATAAATTATCGCTTGCACCTACCCTGGTGAAAATTTTGTCAACATAGCCAATCTGAGCAGCTTTTGCAGGAACATAACTTCCCATTTGTGCCATTAATACAATTAAAGCTGTTTGTCTCAATAAGGCCGATTTACCCGACATGTTGGGACCTGTAATCATAATAATTTGTTGATCTTTGTCGTCTAAATACAAGCTATTGGCGATATAAGGTGAACTTGCAGGCAATTGTTGTTCAATAACTGGATGTCGTCCATCCTCAATATGCAGTGACTTTGAGTCATTAATTTCTGGTTTTACATAATGATTCTTTTCGGCTAAACCTGCAAAATTTAATAAGCAATCTAAACTCGCTAATGCGTGGGCTGTTTTTTGAATTTCAGGGATGTAAGGAGCAATATTTTGTATTAATTCTAAGAATAAATCCGTTTCAATTCTTAAAATTTTGTCTTCAGCACCAAGAATTTGCTCTTCATACTTTTTTAACTCTTCTGTAATATATCGCTCAGAATTAACCAAAGTTTGTTTTCTCGTCCAATCGGTTGGAACTTTATCTCTATGCGTGTTCCTGATTTCAATATAATAACCAAAAACCTTATTGAAGTCTACCTTAATGCTAGGAATTCCAGTTTTTTCACTTTCACGAAGTCGCATTTTTTCTAAAAATTCCTTTCCTCCATGTAAGATGTTTCTCAATTTATCTAAATCCTGCGAAACTCCTTCTGCAATAACATTCCCTTTATGAAGAAAATGAGGTGGATTTTCGGTTAAAGTTTCTTTTAATTGACTAAATAAACTATTAAAATTATTGAATTTAAAGTTAATTCCGTTTACTTGAGCAGGATCGTATTCTTTAAGAATTTCATTAATTTCTTGAATAGAAGCAATGCTTTCCGTTAAGGTAGTTAATTGCTTAGGTGTAATTTTCCCTGTAGCAATTTTAGAGCAAAGTCGCTCTAAATCTGCCATATTGCGTAACTGTTCTCTTAAAGCAATAGAAACTTCTGTGTTCTGCAATAAAAACTGAACCGTATTTTGTCTTTTTTGAATCGGTTCAATTTGACTTAAAGGCAGCGCCATCCATCTTCTCAACAACCTAGCTCCCATAGGAGTAAGCGTGTGATTCAGAATTGAGAAAAGCGTCACCGAATCTTGGTGTGGCGCATGAAATAGCTCTAAATTTCGAACGGTAAAAGCATCTAACCAAACAAAATCTTCATTTACAATTCTATGAATATTATTGATGTGATTTAAATCAAAATGATGGGTTTCATCTAAATAAGCAAAAACAGCTCCTGCTGCTGTAATTCCTAAATGCATGTCCTCTACACCAAATCCTTTAAGAGATTTTGTCTGAAAATGGCGTTTCATTTTGTCGTAGGCAAAATCATATTGAAAGGCCCAATCATCTAAACCAAAACGACTAATATTTGACGTGATAAACTCAGGAAAATCTCTTTTTTGGAAAATAATTTCCTTTGGCGAAAAGTTCTGAATCATCTTCTGAACTGTTTCTTGATCACCTTCTTGCAAGAAAAACTCACCTGTAGAAATATCTAACAATGCAGCTCCAAAATTATTCTTCTCTCGGTGAATCGACATTAAAAAATTATTCGAAGAAGAACCAAGAACTTGGTCGTTTAAAGCAACGCCAGGCGTTACGAGTTCGGTTACACCACGTTTAACAATAGTTTTCGTGGCACTTGCATCTTCCAATTGATCACAAATTGCCACGCGGAGACCTGCGCGAACCAATTTAGGCAAATAAGTATCTAAAGAATGATGTGGAAACCCCGCTAACTCAATATAAGCCGCGGCTCCATTTGCTCTTCGAGTAAGAACAATATCCAAAATTTTGGCAGCTTTAATTGCATCCTCACCAAAAGTCTCATAAAAATCACCAATTCTGAACAATAGCATCGCATCAGGGTATTTAGCCTTGATTTTATTGTATTGCTTCATTAATGGGGTTTCCTTTTTATCCTTTTTCGCCATTTTACAAAAATACAATCTTCTTTTAATAATAAAATCCCTTATCTTTGCGTTAACTAAATTAAAGAAAAATACTTATGAGAAAATTATTGTTATTATTCGGTGCATTAACATTCATGTCAATGAGCTTTATTAGCTGTTCAAACGATGACGATGGACCATCTGACACAGTAAACAATAGCATCTACGGAACATGGGAGACTGACTATAAAGTGGTTAATGGAACTTTTGTAGAAGGATCTGACTTATGTGATGAGAAATTAGAGTACAGATTTACGAACAACGGAAGCTATACATTAAAAACATTTACTGGAGAAAATTCAGAGGATTGTTTAGAGGATACTCAAACTTATGGTTCTTGGGAATACCTAGGAAATGATAATTACTTGATCCACGGAAATAACATTACAATTACAGACGGGAACAGAGACCAATATACTTTTCATTTAGATTTCAGATCTAACAATGAGGTAAGATGGTATACTTTAGCTGATTTCACAAATGATGCAAATACTTTTGTGGTATTAAAAAAATAAGCTTTTGTTTATTGAAAAAATATAAGGTGCTATTTTAGCACCTTTTTTTATTTGTAATTATGAGAAAATTAAAACTTGAAGAACTAGGAAGAGTTGATGTTGAAACCTATCAGCAGCAAAACAAAATACCTGTTGTGGTTTTATGTGACAACATTAGAAGCATGCACAATGTTGGTTCTATCTTTAGAACTGCAGATGCATTTAGTATAGAAAAAATATATTTGTGTGGTATCACCGCTCGCCCTCCTCATAAAGAGATTAGAAAAACAGCACTAGGTTCCACAGAAAGTGTTGTTTGGGAGTATCATAGAAATGCGACAGAGATATTAAAAGATTTAAAAGCGCAAGACTATACACCTATCGCTATTGAGCAAGTAGACAAAAGTGTTTCATTAGAAAGTTTTGCAGTAGAAAACGAAAAGAAATATGTAATTTTACTAGGAAATGAAGTTGAAGGAGTTCAACAAGAATTGATTAATATGTGCGAAACTGCCTTAGAAATCCCACAATCTGGCACCAAACATTCACTCAACGTTAGTGTTTGTTCTGGAATTGTTATGTGGAAGTTTTATCAAAATTACTTAAATCACATAAAGTAGCATTTTAGAATATAATTAAAGAATTCAGAAATCACTTGTCTATTTTTATTATGTATAAGTGTTTATTGTTAAGTATTCCTAAAAAAACTATATATTTGGGTGAATCTCAACACATAAGTTTTTGTGCGAATTTTAATTTCATATCTCTTTCTTTTAATTTCGTTTTGCGCTTATAGTCAAGAAAACGATAGAGAAGATTTTGATATTAAATGGCACGTTGAACAAAAAACGGACGACTTTAACACTGTCTTTGCACCTCTATATTATGAAAAAGATACGCTGAGGTTTCAAGAGTTATTGCAATTATCTAAAAGTAATAATTATGCCATTGGCGAGATTATCGCCTTAAACTTATTAGGTACCTATTATAGAGATCAAGCGCAATATTATAAATCTGTTGAATTACACAATGAAGCGCTTAATTTAGCAAAAGATAAAAATCTAACAGACGGAGTACTTTACTCCAACAATATGTTGGGGGTTGTTTATAGACGAATGGATGATGTTCAAAAGGGCTTGAAATATCATTTTAAAGCTTTAGAAATTGCTGAACAACTTGAGGAAAAAAATGACTTCAGCATTCGTAACACTGCCATTGCCGTAAATGGAATCGGAAACTCTTATTTGATACTTCAAGAATATGAGAGTGCCAAGAATCAATTTAAAAGATCATTTGAAATTGAAAAGTCTATTAATAACCACTTAGGCTTAGCTATTAATTATCAAAACATTGGCTACTCTTTTGAGAAATTAAACCAGCTAGACAGCGCACAGCTTAATTACTTTCAATCGCTAAAAGAAAATAGTTTTATTAATAATGATATTGGAAAAATGATATGCTATAATAGCATTGGTCGTGTTTTTCTACTTAAAGAAAATTACAAAGAAGCCCTTGATTTCTTAGATCGCGCTGAAGTCATTGCCGAAGAGACTGGTGATAGTTTTTATACGGCTACCATTTATTACCTAAAAGGATTAACATTATTAAACCTTGACCGTAAAAAAGATTCCAAAAGTTACTTGAGCAAAAGTGTTGAACTCAGTACAAAACATAATTTAAAATCAAACCTTTCTGAGACTTATAATGCATTTGCAACCTACTACGAACGTATTGGGGACTATCAAGAGGCTTTAAAATATGCAAGAAAAAGTAAGGAAGTTGAGGCTGATTACTTAAATGAAAATAATCTAAGAATTAAAAATAATCTTGAGATTTCTTACGAAACTGAGCTAAAAGCCAATCAAATTTTAAATCTTAAAAAGGAAAAAAGCCAGATAATAGAAGAAGCAAGTAAAAAGCAAAGGACTATTTTATTTTTAATTTTATTATTAGCTGTACTTGCTTTATTAGGGATGCTATTTTATCAAAGAGATAAATTAAGAAAGGAAAAACAACTACTAGAGTTAGAACAAAAGGTTCTCCGCGCTCAGATGAATCCTCATTTCACCTTTAATGCGTTGAACTCAATTAAAACCTATATCATTTCACAGGATACTGAAAAAGCTGTAAAATACCTTAACAAATTTGCAAAACTCATAAGAGGTGTATTGTATTCCAGTGAGAAAAAAGTCGTTTCCTTGGAGGAGGAGTTAGAAACTGTTGAATCCTATCTAAGTATAGAGCGACTACGTTTTAACGATCCTATCGAATATCAATTAAAGATTAATGATGTAGATCCCGCCAATATAGAAATACCTCCATTGCTTCTACAACCTTTTATAGAGAATGCATTATGGCATGGACTCGCCCCAAAAAAAGGCGAAAAAATTATACGCTTAGAAATATTTAAGGAATCTAAAAACACTGTCTGCATCAATATCATCGATAATGGTGTCGGTCGACAAAACTCCAAGAGTTCTGATAAGGAGAAAGGTTATAAGTCTTTAGGTGTTGCTATTTCAAGAAAACGACTCAGCAATCATTTTAATATTAAGAATGACGACACCACTTTAATGTTTACTGACCTCAAAGATGAGAACAATAATGCCACTGGTACTAAGGTCACTATTTGCATCCCAATTCGCTCACATGATTGAGTTTTCGAGAGTAATTATCTAGTCCTTTTCATTTATCAGCGAAACCTGTGGCTGAGCTAATAAGGAATCATTGATCTGTTTTTCAACAAAGACATTTGCCCTTTCAGTATCAACTTGATACTGATTATAATAATTAGTGAAATCATCTGTTTGTTTATCGCTTTCGAAAGCTGATGTGTTACAAGATGTGATAAATAACAAGCAAATAAGAGTAAAAAGTAGAGTTTTCATAGCATAATTAGGCTTGGTTAGGTAGTACAATTAGTTTTTCACTATAAGTTAGAGTTTTATGTTATGTAAATATCTGAATTCTGCTAATCAATTAGTAAAGAAAGTGTATAAACCGTCACAAAAAATGTATAAAGTGCAAGATTTTAATGATTAACGGTATTTTACAAAAGACTAGAGCTAAAGCTTTTGGGGATAGAATGAATTATTAACCGATAAAATAATCAAATTTAATTGCATCGGTATCATAAAAAGTTTCATAAAAAAGTGTCGATTTCTCGACACTCCAAAAAAATTAAATAATATAAAAAATACTTTTACGCAAATAATTGCCTTTATTATGAATGAGAGAACATTTAAATTCTTAAAACCTACCACGATAATTTGAGCAAACTGTTTTCACAAATTCAATATATTACCGTGGTAGATAATAGAGTAATTTGAATTTTCATAAAACAAATATCAAACAATATTTCATTACATAAGACGAAAAATGTATAAAGTGCTAGAAATATTGTATAAACGGTCAGAAATCTTTTATTAAGTGCAAATAATTTATTTGATATTAGCACTTATATCTATAGAATTTTTTAACTAATAACCTTTAAGAATTCCTAAATTGGGATAAAATATTAAACTTTAAAACCCTTGCATTATTGTTGCAATAAATTGAACAAAAAACTAATCATTTATGAAATTATTATTAATTGGCGCTGGAAATATGGGGCTAACCTATGCCGAGGGCATGTTGACATCGTCGCTACTGAATGGAAATCCCATCCGCGTTCATGACAAATCTCCAGAAGTGAGGGATAAAATATTAAAGGATTGTAGATTTATTTTTGAAGAAGACTTACGAAAAGCTTTACCCGAAGCTGATATTATTTTTTTGGCCGTTAAGCCTTATCACAAAGAAGATGTTTTTAATGAGATTAATGAAATAGTGAAACAAGGACAAATGTTTGTCTCACTTATGGCGGGGGTAAACATCAAAACCTTATCAAAGGGCCTCAATGCTAAAAAGATTGTTAGAACCATGCCTAATCTGCCGGCTCAAGTTGGAAAAGGAGTGACTTCTTTTACAGTTTCTAAACATGTTTCTAAATTAGAAGCAAAACTTGTGAAATCTCTATTAGATACTACAGGTATCTCTGTGAAAGTAAAAAATGAAAAATTTATTGATGCTTCTACCGGAATTTCGGGAAGTGGTCCTGCTTATGTCTTCTATTTTATGGAATCTATGATGCAAGCTGCTCAAGATATGGGGTTTTCTGAAAAAGTATCTAAAGTATTAGTATCCCAAACCTTTGAAGGAGCTGTTGAGCTATTCAATCAAAGTGATTTATCACCAAAGAAATGGATGGATCGTGTAGCTTCTAAAGGGGGAACAACGAGGGCGGCTCTTGATTCGATGGAAGACAATAATATTCGAGAATTAATTCACGATGCAGCTTATGCAGCATTTGATCGAGCTGTAGAGCTTGGCAGAGAATAATATATTGCAAAGAAAAAAATATTATAAAATAAAAAAAAGGCTTTTAGTCCTACTAAAAGCCTTGATTGGTGAATAATTTATCTTTTTCATTGAGTAATTTTAATCAATTTAGACTAGAAATATTTAGTTTATCGATATATGCATATAATTCATCTGTTGTCATATTTTTTCCTTTTGCGTTTACCACATATCGATCATCAACCGTAATTCTAATGGCTGAATCATTCTTTTCTTTATAATAGGTTTCGACGGATTTTGTCCCGTTTCGGTCTACAATCTCTTGCTTCTCAGTATCCGATTCTGATTCAAAATTACCATATAAAGCTCCAAGCATTCCTTGTGAGGCGTAGATAGCTGCTCCAGTTTCACCAGCACCATCCATGATAGAAATCTCTAGTTCGCTTTCATCATTTTGAAACGATAAAATTCCTGTAGAGCCCATGGCTGTATTAAACTTATAAGATTTTCTTTCTAGGTCCCCTAAATTTTCTGGCATCCAATTTTTAAAATCATCGCTCGTAATTGGAGTCAAGTCTTTAAGTGACTCCATTCGGGTTTCGATGTCCTTTGCATTCTTTTCAATATTCGAAACATTCCCTACCATTGTAGAGGCTGTATTTACTTTACTTTTCACGTCTTTTATTTTATCCATGGTCTCACTCTCACAAGAATATGTGAATAATAAAACCGAGGCAAATAGACTTAAATATATATTTTTCATTGTTATCATTTTTAAATTAATTCTTTTAAATACCCTTTAACCATTCGTTATATTTTTCTCCTAGGAGAGGAACAGGCTGCATTTTTCCATTGATGGCATTCATGAGTCCCATTATCCAAAGGTAAATCACGAATAGTGATCCTAGAATAGATATCACCCATCCTAAAATCGGAATCATTCCAATCACCATGAGTGCTAAACTAGTTAAGCCAATTCCCAAAGACTGCCGAATATGATATGTGGTTAGCTCATCTTTATCCTTATTAGAAATAAAGGCAATAATAAGCCCTATAATAGTTAGGTAGGCAATGATATGCATTGAACTATTGGTTTTTGTAGTTGTTTGTGTTTCCATTTTGTTTAGTTTTTATTGTTTTTTAAATTCTACTCTTCTATTCTTTGCTTTTCCTATAGAAGTTGAATTACTGGCTATAGGTTCAGACTCTCCTTTTCCTACCACATTTATCCTGTCAGCTTCAATATCGAATTGTGTAATTAAATATCTTTTTACCGCACTAGCCCTATCAAGAGATAATTTCTGATTTGCTTTGGCATCACCATCACTATCCGTATGACCGATAATAGTTAGTCTCCAAGGTTCGGAAGAGTTTTGCATAAGTTTCCCTACTTCGTTTAAGATCGAGTTAGAGGAAGATTCTAAATCTGCTGAACCACTGGAGAACAATATATCGCTCGAAGAAAAACTTCCTTTCTCCATTAGCTCTTTTTGTATACTACTTCTTCTATCCGTATCTCCGGCGGCAATCACTACATTAGAGAAATAGAAATAGTTATAATTAGAATCTCCATCGCCATGCGTTGCCGCATTAATAATTAAATTATTAGAATATTCTGGCTTGAATACTTTTGGCATATCAGAAACCTTGGTTCCGTCTACATAAACACGCACGCGCTCATTGTTATTAACCTGAACTGCCACATGGACTTTTTTATCAAATGGATACTCATAACCTGTATTCATCCAGCCTGTAGAGCTATTCCCAACTTGAAAAGTGGGTTGCTGTCTATGGCTATAGAACATCACACCAAAGCCGTCAGTTGAAGGCATAGAATGATGGAAACCACGTTTATTTTCACTAAAACCAAGCCCCGCAATAACGTAGCGCACATCGCTTGGTAGAATTATATCCATTTCTAAGGTGTAGTTTTCAGGCATGGGTTGAGGTAATTCTAAGTTAATTACACTTTTAGCCGGAACTTTTAACCATTTCCCCGAAATACCTGATAATTTTTTAACATCTCCACCAAGATTGGTATCCCACTTGGCTGGGAAATCGCCAATAGCATCTTTTGAAAAATCATCTTGAAAGATAATATGCCCACCACGAACAAATCCAACTTCATTTGCCCCCACTTCTTTTAAGGAAGTGTCCTCTAAACTTCCGCCTGTTTGTTGTGGTTTTTCGGAACTTTGTTGACTGTTTGTTTCCGCTTTATTTTGTTTAGATTTATTTTTTCCTAAAACAGTATCTATCGCATCGTCTGTAGTTGCAGAAGCCTCTCTCTGAGTCCTATTTTCTAGTGTACGCTCTACACCACGTTCGGCTGCTTTTTTAACTTTCTTCCAAATTTGCGCATCCATTGGTAACGAAATTGCAAAACAGAAGGCTAAGGTTATTATAATTTTAAGTTTCATTTTGTAAGTTTTTAATAAGAACATAGGCCCAAGATTTAGGTTGGTTAGTTAGCCGATAATCGTTTAATCATAGTTTTCTTGGGCAATGCTCATTGATTTAATTGATCTTATTCCTTACGAAATTGAGGAAAAATAGTGCTTTATAGATCAAAAATTGTATGAAATGCATGATTTATTGTATGAAATGCACGAAATAGATGATTATCTGTTATTGATAAATTTTATATTTAAACTAAAATCAACCTCATCTATCATTTTAGTAGATTGAAATTTAATTTTAAATCAAATAATTGATTAGATTTAAAGCTGAGAAAACCACTTTTAAATTTCCAAAATGGAAAGTTTTCGAATGCTAAGTTGAACCGTTTATACACTAAATACTACCGTTTATAATGGATTTCATACCATTCACACAATTTAATGAACACTTGGTTTATTTTTTAATACATTTAATTAAAATTGAAAATGCGCTGTATAATAATAGATGACGAAGTAAATGCAATTAAAGCATTACGTTGGGAGATAGAAAATTATTTGCCAGAATTAACTATAGTATCAACTTTTAATTCTGCTCTTGACGCTATAGAATATTTAAAATCTCATCCTTCTCCAGATTTAGTTTTCTTGGATATAGAAATGCCGGAAATGAATGGATTCGATTTCATTAATAATGTTTCGGATAGACAGTTTGAGATTATTTTCACCACTGCCTATAGTGAGTTTGCATTAGAAGCAATTAAAAAGGAAGCTGTTGACTATTTATTAAAACCTATAGATTCTGAAGATCTTATTAAAGCGATTGAAAAACTTAAAAAAAGAATAGGTCTGAACCAAAATGCAAATATGACGACAAAGGCTTTAAAAACCATTAAGGCATATAATTCAAATGAATCTGATAAGGTGAAGATAAGATTTGATGGAAAAATCAATTTTTTGAAACCTGATGAGATTGTGTATTTAATGAGTGATGGGAATTATTCTAAACTTTATCTACAAGACGGTAAAGAGATTCTTCTAACATTTAAGCTTAAGGAAATGCAGCAAGAATTACCAGAAAAATATTTCTTTAGAGTACACAAGTCATATATAATAAATGTCCAAAAAATTAGCTCATTTTATAAGAATGAGAACTTTATTGTTTTAAACCAAAAGATAAACATTCCTTTGGCTAGAAGCAGAAAGGCAGAGTTTATAAGTAAATATTTATAAGAATTGGTTTTTGAACTACACATATTCCTTTGGCATATTACCATGGCAGTTTTATTTGTTTATGGTTGTATCTCGATGGCTTTGTTTTTCACTTCCAGAAGAAAATTGTTCCTGTTTTATTCTCTCTATTTGTTTCTTCTTTCTATTTATATTTTTGATAAAAATAGCTACACCTTTCAAATACCTGTTAATACCTTTACCAAGATTTTCAATTGGTATATCCAAGTTATTTATCATATCGCGTATATATGGTTTAGTGTATCGTTTGTCAATTACTTAACGCACTATCCTAAACAAAAACAAGCGATAAAACTGTATTCATTTATACTCCTAGGATTAGGAAGTATCATGTTCGTTTACACCCTTTTCACTTCTGATGTAGATTTGTATATTGACTATTTTACTTATATCCATGTCCCGCTGATAATTGTTGGAATATTGTATGGTATATATAAAACCCTATTAGTGAAAGAGCCAATGACTTCTTTTTATATTCCGGGTTTGATATCTTATATGGTTTTCTCTCTTAGCGCTTTGTATCTTACTCTTTATCCGCAGCCCAACGTTGAATTCGAACCAATATCCTATTTATATATTGGTATTTTGATAGAAACCACCTTATTCGCAATAGGAATTGGATATTACACACAACAAATTTATTCTAAATCTCTTTTGGTTGAAAAGGAACTCAATTATACACAGAATCAATTGAGAGAAAAACTAAGATTGCAATTAGATCAAACTGAATTAGAAAACACGATAAGCAAGCTTAAAATCAATTCCTTACAAGGCCAAATGAATTCTCATTTCATTTTTAATATTCTAAATTCAATTAAAACTTTTATAGCTGAAAACAATCAAGAAGCTGCCATTAACTTTTTAAATAAATACGCTAAATTGGTTCGAGAATATTTAAAAGGAAGCGAACTAGAAACCAATGACTTAGAAGATGAAATCAATACGGTAAAACTATATGTGGAATTAGAAAATATGCGTTTAGATTATTCACTTAATTTTAAAATAAACATAAGTGATGATCTTAATCTTAGGTCTATAAAAATACCTACACATGTCTTAATTCCTTTTATAGAAAACTCGATCTGGAAAGGATTATTCAGACAAAAAGAACAGAAGTTTCTCTCGCTCGATATTGGGAAAGAAAACAATTTGGTTGTCATTCGTATTGAGGATAATGGGATTTATAGCGTTCATGAGTTCTCTCGAAATAATTTAAACTTGGTAAAGAGTATGCAAGTCGCACAAAAGAAGATAGACACCTATAATAAATCTAATGAAGACAAAATCTTCTATTACCATGAACTCAAAGAGGATGGCGGGCTTCAAAAACTTGAAGTACCCATACCATCATCTTTTAAAATTCAGATTTAGTGTCGATTCGTTTTAAATCAATATTCTCATCTTAGAATCCGAACTTAGCTCCTATCATAAAGTTTCTTCCAGCTTGTGGGAAATAATAGGGCTCACCAGCATAATATGCGTTATTCACATATAATTTATCGAAAATATTATTTACCATTAAGGTTAAACTTAAATTGTTTTTATTAAGTTTCAAATTATAATTTGCTAAAAAATCAGCCACATAATAAGCATCTAAAAGCCCATCTTGAGCTTCGAAATTAGTAATGAATTGCTCTGAAACATATTTATTAGTCAAATTCAGTTTTAAATTCTCTATTGGATAAACATCTAGACCAAAAGAGGTTACAATTTCTGGCGTATAAGCAATTTTCGTACTTCCCATATCTTCAATAGTTCCATCATCTTTCAACAATTGATAATCTAAGTTTCTACTATGATTATAGGCAAAGTTTCCGAAAAGGTTCACATTGTTTTGTAGTACTCTTTTGCTGAAATCTAATTCAATTCCAGATCTAAAGCTTTCACCCACATTCTCTCTCACCGGATTACCAACATCATCGATTTGTCCCGTTAAAACTAATTGATCTAAATAATACATATAGAATACGTTCACTCCAAAGTTGATCCAATTTTGTGTTCTAAATCCTAATTCAAAATCGTGTAAAGTCTCAGGTTTTACTTTGTCAACATTTGCCAGAATATCTGAACGGGTAGGTTCTCTATGCGTTAAACCATAGCTTAAATACATTCTACTTTGAGGCATTCTATACGTAATCCCCGCTTTTGGATTTACGAAAGTCCAAGAGAAATCATAAGGCACAAAATCTTTAAATGTGTTATCTCCACCATTCTTATAATCTGCATCATAGTTAATGGTTCTAAATTGAACATCACCAAATAATTCAAAATCATTTAGTTTATATTTGGCTTTTGCATAACTAGAAAACTCAGTTTTTAATGACTCATTTTCGTAATATCTATGCCCTGAAGGAATAGCTACATCTGAATCTACTAAATTCTCTACTGTTCCATAATGGCCACCGATATAGTGATTTAATGCAGCTCCAAAGTATAAGTCAAAATCATTTAAATTATTAGCCTCTAAATTGAATACACCACCAAAGAAATGATTATCTAAATATTGTCTTCTAATCAGGTCTGCTTCATCTTCAGATGCCAACCAATAATTAGATAATGTAGCGTCTTGCTTATACTCTTCGTAGTAACCTTTACCTCTCGTCCAATGCAATGTAGCTGTAGAACGCCATGTGTCATTCCATTTTTGTCTCCAGTAAGTATGTAGATGATTCTGAACATAATTATCTGTTTGATTATCGTAATAATCAACCACATTCCAATTCTCATCATAGATTGCTCCAGCTGGGTTATGCGTTCTATCATCTTCCATAGTTTCGCCATCTATTCCATACCAAGCTTGATATGTTTTTTGAGCTCCAAATAGGTTTAAAATTTGAAATTCAGTCTTATTATTTGGTCTATAATAAGCGTTTAATGCCCCAGAAAACAAATCACTACTAGCTCTATCTATATAACCATCTGACTGGATATAACTTAATCGAGTATCAACATTGAATTTGCCATTTGCCAAATCTCCTGTTCCAGCGTTTAAACCATATTTCATGGTATTAAAACTTCCGTAAGCAGCTTCTATCTCACCATAAGAGTTTCTTTTTCTTGAATTTGTTTCTAAATTCACACTACCCCCAAAAGCAGCAGCACCGTTAGATGATGTTCCAACACCTCTTTGGATTAATACATCTTGCGCCGAAGAAGCCACGTCTGGAAAGTTAACCCAAAAAATCCCATGAGATTCACTGTCATTTACAGGAACCCCATTAAACGTCATATTAATTTGATTTTGGTCAATTCCTCGTACTCGCATCGACGTATATCCGATTCCATTACCTGCATCAGACGTACTTACTACCGAAGTAGCATTCTTTAACAATATCGGCAAATCTTGACCTAAGCCTTTTTCTCTAAGTGATCTCTGAGAAATTTTCTCACTTGTGATTGGAAGCTCTGCCATTGCATGTACTGGCGAAAGCTGAATTGTATCGCTCTCCATTAAATCCTCTACTTCTTGTGCAAAGCCAAGTGTGCTTGCTCCAAGAATTGAACATAAAAAAATCCTTTTCAACATTATTAATTTGTTTAAAAAAGGAGCACCATCGTTCACGAAAACGAAAAACTTAAATTCCTTGGCAGCATTACCTGCCCAGGTTCTAGAGTATTATCTCAGCTTTTGCGAACAAAAGCACCCCTTTTAATTAATTCGCAAATTTAGGCATAAATATTCGATTAAATCGAAGCTTTTACAATAATCTAAAGTGGTAGATGAATTTATCCTAATCATCGAGGTTATGATGGTCATCATCTTTTTTAATATACTTGTAGTAAATAAATAAGCCGACCACCATTCCTACGCCACCTCCAAAAGCATTTAATAAGGCTTGTTCTTGTGTTGCACCATCTTGTCTAATCATAACAATGTACATTACAATAACTGCTACAACAAAACTAAATGCAAAAAATGGCCAATTCAATTTTTTCATAGTAACAAATATACAGAATTCGGTATTAGAGCTAAATAATTAAAGTGAAATTTAAAAATCATTCAACCATTTCTCCTTTATTTGATTCAAAGAATTAAATTAGTTATAATTCATCTTTCATCAACTAACTCCTTATCTTTGCAAAAATTTTACTTCCATGCAATTATTAGACGGCAACAAAACTTCTAAACAAATCAAAGAAGAAATTAAAACTGATGTAGCTAAACATGTTGCAGATGGATATCGCCCACCTCATTTAGCCGCAGTTTTGGTGGGTAGCAATCCTGCAAGTCAAAGCTATGTTAACTACAAAATCAAAGATTGTAAAATGGTTGGTTTTACGTCAACTTTGCATGAATTAGACGATGATGTTAGCGAAAATGAATTATTGATTTTGATTGATGAGCTTAACCGCCAAGAAAATTTAGATGGATATATTGTTCAATTGCCACTACCTAAGCACATTAATGAAGACAAAATTATTCAAGCGATAGATCCTATTAAAGACGCCGATGGCTTCCACCCAACTAATTTGGGAAAAATGGTTTTGGATTTACCAACCTATTTACCAGCGACTCCATACGGCATAATGGAAATGTTAGAACGCTATAATATTGATACCAATGGTAAAAATGTTGTGGTTTTAGGTAGAAGTAATATTGTTGGTAGACCGATGAGTATTTTGCTAAGCCAGAAAGGTAATCCAGGAAATGCTACCGTTACGCTTTGCCATAGTAGAACAGAAAACATTAAAGAGTTCACACTTAACGCTGATATTATTATCGCTGCATTAGGCGTTGCTAATTTCTTAACTGCTGATATGGTGAGCGATGGTGCAGTAATTGTAGATGTTGGAATCAACCGAGTAGATGACGAAACTTCAAAAAGTGGATTTAAGTTAATTGGCGATGTGGATTTTGATAATGTAAAAGAAAAAGCATCATATATAACACCGGTACCAGGTGGCGTAGGTCCAATGACGAGAGCTATGTTATTAAAGAACACATTACACGCATACAAGCGAAATTATTTAAACAAAGAAGATTAATTTATGACACAATCCCTAAGTGAGGAGCAGAAAAGACGAATGAATGAAGGGACCTTGTTACCCATCATGGAGCATTTTTACACATTACAAGGTGAAGGTGCACATACTGGGGTTGCATCCTATTTTATTAGAATAGGTGGATGCGATGTGGGTTGCCATTGGTGTGACGTAAAAGAAAGTTGGGAAGCAGGAAAACATCCACTCACAGAGGTTGATAGTTTAATAGACGAGGTAACTAAATATACTAAGACAGTTGTATTAACTGGTGGCGAACCATTAACTTGGAACCTAGATTACATAACTTCTAAGTTAAAGGAAAAAGGTTGCAGCATTCATATCGAAACTTCTGGAGCCTATCCATTAAGCGGACAATTAGATTGGATTTGTCTTTCTCCAAAGAAAACTATGCATCCAAAACCTGAAGTTATAGCCAAAGCTCATGAATTAAAATGCATTATCTTTAATAACAGTGATTTTGACTTTGCAGAAAAGTTTGCTGCTCAAGTTTCTGATTCATGTGAATTGTACCTACAACCAGAATGGAGTAAAAGAGAAGTTATGATGCCTAAAATTGTAGACTATATTTTAGCCAATCCAAAATGGAAAGTTAGTTTACAGACACACAAGTATCTCAATATTCCATAGAATTTAAAATATATAGATTTACCTATAAAAAAGAGCGAAGTGATTTACTTCGCTCTTTTTATTTATTATTTCTTTTGGGGAGGATATTTACTCAATAGCTTATTCATAGCTGTAGATATCACCTCAGTATTATCTGCGTTTGGTGAAATGTCTTTTTCAAATACACCTTGCCACACCAAATTATTGGTTTTAGAATCTACCATTTCTATGATATAATTTTTATGAAGACGTTTCCTAGAAATCGGAATTCCTACAGAAACTCCAACTCCACCTCGTCTACCATAGTTACCCGAACCTATTCCGATATTACCAGTATTGCGCTTCACTTCATTTTCATGTGTTTTAATATCAATCAAGAGGTCAGGCGCTTCTACTTTAGACATTCCTTTGGCGTTTAATTCATGTTCAATTGCACTCAATATTCTATTTTGGTCTAATCCATTAGTTTTTCCCCACTGAATATTGGTATAAAAATTATAAGTCTTATACTGAGAAAAATCTACGCTTCTGTCGTAATCTGTGGCAACATCTGCTGTTCCGCAAGCAGTAATAACAAAAAACATAGCAACTAGAGATAATAAATATTGAATTTTCATGATTATGCAATTATATTCACTTCTCGCTCTAACTCTATGCCAAATTTCTTTTCAACATCTCTCAGGATTTGTTCTGATAAATCATACACATCCTGTCCCGAACCCTGGTTATGATTTATTAATACCAATGCTTGTCTTTCATGAACGCCAACTTTATCATTTCTGAATCCTTTCCAACCAGCCTTTTCAATCAGCCAACCTGCTGGAACTTTGGTTCGTCCATCCTCAACAGGATATCCTGGAATATCAGCGAAATCCCTCTGAAGAAGCATATACTCTTCGTTCAATATCGTTGGATTCTTAAAAAAGGATCCCGTATTCGGAATTTCTTTAGGGTTTGGCAATTTACTTTCTCTAATGGCAATCACAGCTTGACTCACTTCTTGAATACTCGGTTTCTTAATCCCCATTTCTTCTAATTGAGATTGAATAGCGCCATAAGAAGTTTTAACTTCATGGTAGTTTTTAGTCAACTTAAAAGTAACAGACGTAATTATATACTGTCCTTTTAAATCATTTTTAAAAACTGAATCTCTATAACCAAACTTACACTCCTCATGAGAAAATGTTTTTATTTTACCTGTGGCAATTTCTATCGCTTCAAGTTCTACAAATACATCTTTAATTTCAACACCATAAGCGCCAATATTCTGCATAGGTGACGCTCCAACTTTCCCAGGGATTAAAGATAAATTCTCTAATCCACCAAAGTCATTTTCAAGTGTGTACATGACGAATTCATGCCAATCCTCACCCGCATTAGCTTTTACCCAAACATGCGAATCATTCTCTCGAATCACTTCTCTACCTAAAATATTAATGTAAAGTATAGTTCCTTCAAAATCTTTAAGAAATACAACATTACTTCCTCCACCTAATATATATAAAGGTGCATGATAATCTTTTATAACTAATAATTCTTTCAAGTCATTTATAGAATTAATTTTTATAAAAAAACTTGATTTCACCTCCACTTGCATGGTGTTAAAGTCTCTAAGAGAAAAATTAGTTTGTGTTTCGATCATCTCGAATAATTAATGTAGTGTACTTTATCTTGCGTTGTAAGCTTTTAAACCCTTTTCTAGAATTTTAACAGCTTTATCTAATTCGGATATTTCCAATACATAGGCGATTCTCACTTCATTCAAACCAGAATTTGGAGTAGAATAGAAACCTGTGTTGGGAGCAACCATAACGGTCTCACCATTGTATTCAAAGTCTTCTAGCATCCATTTAGCAAAATCTTCTGCGTTCTCAACCGGAAGTTTAGCAACACAATAAAACGCACCCTTAGGCTTTGGTACAAATACGCCATCAATGCGATTTAGCGCATCAACAACAAAGTTTCTTCTCTGTGAATACTCAGCCTTAGCTTGCATTAAATATCCCGCAGATTCCCTATGCGCTGCTGTTGCAATAATCTGACTCACCAAAACTGGACTCAAACGAGCTTGTGCAAACTTCATTGCTGCAGCTAAAAGCTCTTGATTTCTACTAATCATAGCGCCCAAACGAATTCCACACATACTGAAACGCTTAGATTCTGAATCTATAACGATCGCATTTTGAGCTAAATCTGGGTAAGCTAAAACAGAAATATGATTCTCGTCGTAGGTAAACTCGCGATAAACCTCATCTGAAATTAAATATAAATCATGTTTAAGCACTAAATCACGAAGTTTATCTAATTCTTCTTTGGAATACAAATAACCCGTTGGATTTCCGGGATGGCAAATTACAATGGCTCTAGTTTTATCTGTAATCTTTTCTTCGAAATCGGCAATATCTGGTAATGCAAACCCAGTTTCGATAGAAGCAGAAATTGGAACTACATTAACATCGGTTTGTACAGAAAATCCATTATAGTTGGCATAAAAAGGTTCTGGAATAATGATTTCATCTCCCGCATTAGCAATTAAGCTTAATGTGAATAACAATGCTTCAGACCCTCCATTGGTAACCATAAAGTTACTTGGGGTTAAATCAGAAAAACCTTTCCCATGGTAATATTCAGTTAAAGCTTCACGATATTCTAGCGTTCCTTCTGAGCGCGTGTAAGCCAAAACGGGAATATTCCATTCGTGCATAGCCTCAATAGACTGGATAGGACTGGGTATATCGGGTTGGCCGATATTCAGGTGATAAACATTTAACCCTTTCTGCATGGCAATATCTGCACTTGGCATCAACTTTCTGATTGGAGATGCGGGCATTTGCTCTGCTTTATTTGATAATTTCGGCATAAAAAAATATTCTTCGGTAAAAGTAAGAAATATGGTATTGTTTTTGTAAATTTAAACAGAGAAAATATTAAAACTAATTAACCAACATTAAAAAAATTAATTATTATGAGTAGATACAATGAAACTGGAGCAATCCTAGGGAGTCTTTTTGTAGGCGCATTAGCTGGAGCAGTAGCTGCCTTATTGTTAGCACCACAAAGCGGAAAAGAAACAAGAGACCGATTAGCTGATGAGGCTGAAAAGTTGAAAGAAGAAATCGAGAAATATGCTAGCGATTTTAGCGATAAAGCTAAACAAGCCAAAGCAGATCTTGAAGACAAGCTTAAACGTACAGAAGCTCAATTAAGAGATGTTGAGGAAGAGTTAGGAGTATAATTATTATACCTTAACTATGTTAGGAATTAACTCAATCAAAACTTACGTACAGGACCAAATAGCCTTGGTGAAACTTGAAGGAATCGAGGCTGTTGGTCGTGTAGTATCACGGATAGTTTATCTTCTATTAATAACCATGTTTGCAATGTTTTTTGTTTTGCTACTAAGCTTTGCAGGAGCGTTTTATTTGGGTGAATTATATGGAAGAGGAAATGGGTTTTTGATGGTTACTGGAATATATCTATTGTTGATTGTACTTTTAGTTGTATTAAAAAAACCTATACAGAATTTAATCTTAAATATCTCAATCGCTGCTTCTATGGCAGACAATAACGATGACTAATTATGGCGAATACTAAAATAAATACTTTAAACGAGCTAAGAGCGAGAAAAGAACAACTAAAACAAGAGTTGGAAGGAGGTTTTGAAAATCCTTTTGATAATGTCAAACAACTTCTTGGGAAATACACCTCGGGTGATGCAAATCCAGTTGCTCTTTTTGATAAATCCGAAAATGGACGAAATGAGCTTATGGATGAAGGCGTTAAAGCTATTCTAACGATTGTTGCGAGTACAGCCGTTACTAGATTTAAATTAGGCCCGATTCCAAAACTATTAATTACAACGGGTGTTGCGATTGCTACTCCATATATAGTAGATAAAATTCAAGAAAAAATTCGTGGAAATAAGAATTAAAAATTAAATCTTTCACGTTTTTATCACTTCAATTCTTTACCTTTAATACATGATCGGTAATGGATTGAAGTTTTTTTATGTCTTTATTTTTATAGGGATACTTAACTATAGCCAAATTACGAGTGATTTTCAATCTAAAAGAAATTGCTTCACGGTCCCTTTCATTGAAATTAATAATCTAATCATCTTCCCAGTTGTTCTCAATGAATCTACAGCTATGAATATGATCTTGGATAGCGGATCTCCTTTTACCCTAATTCTAGAGACCCAAGGTTTGGATGAGCTCACCATAAAAAAAGGAAAGAATATTAGCATTGGAGGGCTGGGTCATGGGTATAGGATTGATGCTTATGATTCTCGGTTCAATCATCTAAAAGTAGGAAAGGCCACAAAAGAGGACACTAATCTTATTCTTGTCATTGATTCGCCTATCAATTTACAGAAATTCCTTGGAACACCGGTACATGGCGTTGTTGGTTACGATGTTTTAAAAGATTTTGTGGTTGAGATAAACTATACTTCTAAAAAATTAAAATTTTATAAGCACAATTATTTTTACGATAGGAAGAAACGTAAAATAAATAAGCATGAGTCTTTTCCATTAACTTTCCATGAAAGAAAGCCATATATAAAGGCCAAAGTGGGATATAAATCCTATCATGTTGAAGAAGCTAACTTATTAGTCGATACGGGTGGTTGGGATGCCGTTTGGTGGTTTGAGCAATCTCAGCCTCAAATCCCATTACCGGCTAAAAACTATCAAGATACGCTAGGTTATGGAATCAATGGCCCAATAACGGGACATAGAAGCAAAACGGACTACATAGAGCTGGGAGAATATAGGTTTGATCGACCAACTACTAGTTTTCCGGATAGTGCATCTCTTGCTTATGCCATTTCACATGAAAGTAGAAATGGCAGTATTGGCGGAGAAATTCTAAAACGTTTTAATGTAATCTTTGATTACAAAAATCAACTTCTATATTTGAGACCGAATCTTAACTTCAAGAATGCTTTTCACTATGATATGAGCGGTCTTAAGTTAGAAAAACCCTTTGTTCCATTACCATTTTTAGAAATAGTATCCATTAGACCCAATTCTCCTGCATATCACAGCGGTTTAAAAAAAGGAGATTTATTGGTATCAATCAATGGTAACGATATCAAGCAAGGAGACTTGGGGATGGTAAATAAACTTTTTTCCTCTAAACCAGGTAAAAAAATAACCGTCTCTTTATTAAGAGACGGTCAAAAGCTTTCTAAATCTTTTTATTTAAAAGAGCCGTTTTAGCTTATAGTTGCTCTACAACTCTACCTTTAATTCTTACAATTTTACGTCCGTTTTCTTGTGCGTTAGAATGAACTTCAATTGTTTTGTTAAATGGTCCAACACGTTTTGTGTCATAACCAACTTTAATAGTTCCAGATCCTCCTGGAGCAATAGGCTCTTTAGGATATTCTGCAACTGTACATCCACAAGATGGCTTAACCAATCTAATTACCAATGGTTTATCACCAGAGTTTTTAAATGTATAAGATCTCGCTCCATCTGCACCCTTTGTTATATCTCCATAGTCAATAACTTCCTGCTCAAATGCAATCTCTTGTGCTTGTAATCCTACAAATGCCACAAGAGTGAATACTAGGGAATAGAATAATTTTTTCATAATATTTATTTTCAATTATTTTTAAAGATATTCAAATTTAAAGAAATTTTTTTTAAATCTAACTTATCTTACTTTTGCAACTCATGACAAAGTTACTCAAAATACATACCAATCTATGAATATTCCTTCAAAGTACAACCCTAAGATTACCGAAGAAAAATGGTATAACTTCTGGCAGGACAATGGTTTCTTTCATTCAGAGCCCGATGATCGTCCATCTTATACGATTGTAATTCCACCTCCAAACGTTACAGGTGTACTACATATGGGGCACATGTTAAATAATACCATTCAGGATATTCTCATTAGAAAAGCCAGAATGTCAGGTTTTAATGCTTGTTGGGTTCCAGGAACAGATCATGCTTCTATTGCAACTGAGGCAAAAGTTGTACAAAGACTTAAAGAGAAAGGTATTTCTAAGGCCGATTTAACAAGAGAAGCGTTCATGGACCATGCATGGGAATGGACGCACGAGCATGGTGGAGTAATTTTAGAACAACTTAAGAAACTAGGTGCTTCTTGTGATTGGGACAGAACCAAATTTACTTTAGACGAAGATTTATCTGCTTCTGTCATTAAAGTTTTTGTGGATCTATATAATAAAGGGCAGATTTATCGCGGCTTTAGAATGATTAACTGGGATCCACAAGCTAAAACTAACATCTCAGACGAGGAAGTAAATCACATAGAAAAAGAAGGTAGATTATACTACGTTAACTATCCTATCGCAGGTGAAGATGGAGAGTTTATTACCATTGCAACTACGCGACCTGAGACTATCTTAGGTGATACTGCAATTTGTGTTAATCCAAATGATGAGCGTTTTATAAAATATCATGGTAAAAATGTAGTTGTCCCTATCGTAGGAAGATCAATTCCAATCATACAAGATGATTATGTAGACATGGAATTCGGAACGGGTGCTTTAAAAATTACACCTGCTCACGACGTAAATGACTACGAAATCGGGAAAAGACATGATTTAGAAATCATTGACGTACTGGATGATGATGCCAATCTTAATGAGCATGGACTTCACTATCAAGGGAAAAATAGATTTGTCGTTCGTAAAGAGTTTTCTAAAGAATTAGAAGAAAAAGGTTTCTTAGCGAAGGTTGAGGATTATAAAAATAAAGTTGGAACTTCTGAAAGAACGGGCGAAGTTATTGAACCTAAATTATCAGTTCAGTGGTTTCTAAAGATGGATCAAATTACCAAACCAGCTTTGAAAGCCATTGCTGATAAAGAAATTAACTTATATCCAGAAAAATACAAAAACACTTGGAATCACTGGTTAGAAAACACTTTCGACTGGAATATATCTCGTCAGTTGTATTGGGGGCATAGAATTCCAGCATACTTCTACGGCGATGGAATGGAAGATTTTGTGGTTGCGACTTCTCAGGAAGAAGCTTTAAAATTAGCTCAAGAAAAATCTGGAAAGGATTTAAGTTTAGAAGATTTACGTCAAGAAGATGATGTTTTAGACACTTGGTTCTCTTCTTGGCTGTGGCCTATTTCTGTTTTCAATGGAGTATTAGAGCCAGATAACAAAGAAATTAACTACTATTACCCTACCCAAGATTTGGTTACAGGTCCAGATATTATTTTCTTTTGGGTTGCTAGAATGGTGATGGCAGGATATGAACTGAGAGATGAAAAACCATTTTCTAATGTTTACTTCACAGGAATTGTGAGAGATAAACAAAGAAGAAAAATGTCTAAGTCTCTAGGAAACTCACCAGATCCTATCGAATTAATGAACAAATACGGTGCTGATGGTGTTCGTGTTGGCTTAATGTTAAGTTCTTCTGCGGGTAATGATTTGTTATTTGATGAAGATTTATGCTTGCAAGGAAGAAATTTTGCCAATAAAATTTGGAATGCTTTCCGTTTAACTCAAGGATGGGAAACCGATGATCTTGAGCAAGAAAAAGCTGCATCTACTGCCAATCAATGGTTCGAATCTAAAATGAATGAAACCATTGCAGATATGGAAGCTAATTTAGAGAAGTTCCGTATTTCTGATGCATTGATGAGCTTATATAAATTGATTTGGGATGATTACTGCTCCACTTATTTAGAGGCCATTAAACCTGCATATCAACAGCCTATTTCTGCAGCTACACAGAGACAAGCTACAGAATTTTTAGAAAATCTGATTAAGTTATTGCATCCTTACATGCCTTTCATTACAGAAGAAATTTGGCAATTAATGGAAGATAGAAATACAGAAGATGCTTTAATTGTTGCTGACTACCCAAAAGCCAAAGAAGTTGATTCAGATATTTTAGAGAAGTTCAACGTTTCTACGGATGTGGTTTCAGGAATTAGAAATATCAGAAATGAGAAAAACATTCCGAATAAAGAAGTTTTAGAGTTATTCACCGATAGTGATGAAACTTTCTTCGCAGAAATTATTGAGAAATTAGGAAATGTTAATTTAAATATCTCATCTGATGTTCCTGAAAACGCTCAATCTTTCCGCGTTGGAACACAAGAATACGCTATTCCATTAGAAGGCTTTATCGACACCGAAGCCGAAATCGAAAAATTAATGGAAGAAAAGAAATATATAGAAGGTTTTTTAAATTCAGTTCGCAAAAAACTGGGCAACGAAAAGTTTGTTAATGGTGCTCCAAAAGCAGTTGTTGATGCTGAACGAAAAAAAGAAAGTGATGCATTAGAGAAGATTTCAATGATTGAGGATCAATTAACAAAGTTGAAATAATTTAAGCCAGACTAAACATAACGAACTGCTACAAAATTTACTTGTAGCAGTTTTTTTTGGTTTAAATTTAAGTTCTTATTCAGATAAAAACTTCTTAAGAGGCACAAGGCTTGTCTTAGGAATTTCTTCCATAGGCACATGACCAGCCTTATCAAAAATCACCAACTTACTATTAGGCGTATTTTTATAAAACTGTTGAGCATCCTCAACAGGCAATACGTTATCCTGCTGACCCCAAAGGATTAAAATAGGCTGCTTAATTTTAGAAATCTCATCTATCCTTGGGTCAACTTTATCCCTAACAAACTCCAACGTTCTACTGATATCTACCATAGCTTTCGTATTTCCCTCGCGCTTAATTAAATCTATGTATCTATCAACTGTTTTAGAGTGAATTCTGTCTCGATTGGCATAAACCTCTTGCACCGTTCGTTTAAAAACCGAACTAGGAGCGTAATTTCTTATCATATAATCAATTTTCGGAATTCTAGCCAATTGAGTCAATAATAGAAGCTTCTTGTTTGTAATTTTAAAACCTGCTGCATTAATTAAAATTAACTTATTTACCATGTCTGGATAATCCAAAGCAAAATTCCATGCTATGTTCCCCCCCATTGAATTACCTCCAATAATGCATTTTTTCACTCCAAGCTTGTCCAAAAACTGCTTCAAAAAACTCGTATATTGCTTTGTGCTATAATCCGCATCTGGAAATGCTCCCGTAAGACCAAATCCTGGCAAATCCAAACGTATGATTCTATACTCATTACTCAATCTTTCTACCCACGAATTAAAAGTATATAGATGAGCCCCAAACCCATGTAGCAATATCAAAGGAGCCTTATCATCCACAATACCTTCATCGCGATAATGCACCTCCATTTTATTCATCTTTAAAAACTGAGAAGGAGTTTGAGCGTATTTATCTTTAAGATCATCTATACCCAATGGTTTTTTAGCACTAAAATTAAATTTGATCATCCTACTTTGAACTAAGTTCATTTTAACTTATAAATATAAATTTACTGCAAATTCAAGTCCTATTTACTCAATATAATAAGTTTAAATCAAAACTTAAGAATTCCTTTAACTTTAAAATTAGATGCAAGGCTTCGCAAAGTTCAAGTCAACTCATCTAAAATTCTTATCTTTGTTGTGATATGAGCAAACTTTTTAAAGGACATACAACGCGCAAGTTTAATTATATTCCTCGCTATTATGACAAGGAGAATAACGACCTGATTTACAATCGAATTGGCGATGGTAAGTTTGCGCAAAATTATGTGAGAAAAAAGAAAATGTTGGGAAATCAAGAATTAGATAATGAAAAGCGAATTGATTTTTCGAGTTACAGAGTTCGCCCCAAAAGAAGTAAAGCTACGCCTCAATTTAATACCATGATAATTTTGGTAGCACTCATGCTTTTGCTAGCTATCATCTGGATTATTACCAACCCCAACTTTACCAATATATTTAGCGAATGAGTGATGTGATTCGATTATTGCCTGACCATGTAGCTAACCAAATTGCTGCGGGTGAGGTAGTACAACGACCTGCGTCTGTGGTAAAAGAATTACTAGAAAATGCCATCGACGCTAAGGCAACTTCAATTCAATTAATTGTAAAAGAGGCCGGCCGCCAATCTATTCAGGTGATTGACAACGGTATCGGAATGTCGGTTACCGATGCGCGCATGGCATTTGAGCGACATGCAACCTCTAAAATTTCGACTACAGATGATATTTTCCACATCCATACCAAAGGTTTTCGTGGAGAGGCTTTGGCTTCGATCGCTGCAGTTGCACAAGTTGAACTAAAAACCAAGCAAGAAGAGGAGGAAGTTGGTCATTTATTGAGAATTCATGGCGGAGAAGTTAAGGCTCAAGAAGCTACCGTGACGCCAACCGGAACGATGATAACGGTAAATAATCTTTTCTTTAATGTACCGGCAAGAAGAAATTTCCTGAAATCGAACCAAGTAGAGTTTCGTCACATTATGGACGAGTTTCATCGTGTAGCTCTATCTCATGAAGATATAGATTTTAGTTTAATCCATAATGACAATGAGGTTTTCAGGCTTAATAGAACTCATTTAGCACAAAGAATTTTACATGTTTTCGGCAAAAAACTAGAAGGTCAATTAATACCCATTTCGGAAACAACCGATATCGTTAAATTATCCGGATTTATTGGAAAACCAAGCACCGCAAAGAAATCTCGCGGTGAGCAATTTTTCTTTGTAAACCATAGGTATATCAGGAGTGGATATATGCATAAAGCAATTCAAAATGCTTTTGAAAATTTAATTGCTCCAGGAGAGCATCCTACTTATTTTATTTTCATGGAAATCGATCCAGAAAATATAGATATAAATATTCACCCAAGTAAGACAGAAATTAAATTTGTAGAAGAAGCAGCTATTTATGCTCAACTTAGAGCTGCAACTAAACATGCTTTAGGACAGTTTCAAGTGACTCCAACTATAAATTTCGATCAACCGGATTGGGATTTACCTATTGCGAATAAACAAAAGGAAATAAAAGCCCCGCAAATAAACGTGGATAGAAATTATAATCCTTTTCAAACACAGCCTAAATCAACATATATACCCTCTACTCCATCTCCCAAGCCAGGTGGATCCTATAGTTATTATGAGTTAGAAAAAGAGCCCGATCCAACTCAGGTTTTCTTCCCAGAAAAGGAAGAGTCTAAAACCCATCAGTTAATGCAATGGCAAAATTCCTACATTATTACAGAGTATGCAGGAGAGCTTATCATAATAGATCAACATAGAGCGCATCAGAGTATTTTATATCAATCATTTATAAAGAAAAGCAAGGGTAATATATTGAGTCAGCAACTACTGTTTCCGATTGAAATAGATTTATCTAAAAATGAATCCTTAAAAGTAAAAGACGCAGAGCAATATTGGATTTCATTCGGTTTTGACTTAGAAATTGAGCAAGAATTCTTAAGAATTAAAGCTATTCCAGGAGATTTACAATCCGACATGATAACACCATTATTCACAGATTTTTTATCCGCTGATTTAGATATTGAGGAGGTTGAATACAGTTCTATCCTAGCTAAATTTATGGCCAAGGCGGCGGCAATAAGAAAGGGCACGGCCATTACACGCGAAAAGTTACACGATCTGGTGCAACAACTATTTGCACTAGAGCAGTTTAATTATACGCCCTTTGGAAAAGTAATTTATAAATCCTTTACTTTGCGGGACATCAAAAAGCAATTAGACTAATTTACTGGTCTTTAATAACTAAAATTCTATGTTTCAAAATATACCAACCATTACAAAGAATTTGCTGATTATAAATGCATTATTCTTTTTAGCCAAATTCGTTTTTGGTGCAACGGGTTATAATTTAGATGTATTTTTCGGTGCCTTTTATCCAGAGTCAGTTAATTTTAAAAGTTATCAAATTATAAGTCACATGTTTATGCATGGTGATACTATGCACTTTTTCTTTAACATGTTTGCGCTGTGGATGTTTGGTAGCGCTGTAGAGAAAGCCTTGGGTGAAAAAAGATATATCATCCTTTATTTCGTAGCAGGTTTGGGAGCTTTTGCTCTTTTCAACCTCACCAATTACTTCTCTATGAACGAGTTTAAAGATGCGGTAGCGAATCAAGGATTAATTGAATCAGTGAACCAATTCGCAAAATTAGAAGTTTTGGGAGGAAGCACATCTGACCAAATTAATAATAATTATAATACTTGGCTTCAAGCTAATAATACAGGAGCTTCCACCGCCAACCAAGAGCTTTTCCTAGGTTACTCCATTCCTATGGTAGGTGCTTCGGGAGCTATATTTGGTGTGTTGGTAGCCTTTGGAATGATGTTCCCAAATGCTATTTTAATGCTGATTTTCCCTCCGATTCCATTAAAAGCCAAATATTTTATTCCTATTTACATTATTATCGAACTTTATTTAGCAGTACAGGCACATCCAGGCGACAATGTGGCACATTATGCACATTTGGGTGGTGCTTTGCTAGGCTTTATAATGATTAGATACTGGAAAAAAACAAGTTTGAATTAATGCAAGAATTCTTAGCCGATTTAAAAAGAAGATATAAAGATGGTCATTTGGCCATGAAGTTAATTTACATCAATGTAATCCTATACATTGTAATTGCTCTATTGGGCTCGATTTCTTCTTTCAATATGATAGAGCTATTTAGCCTTAATGCTAATTTCAAAGTTTTACCCAAGCAACCTTGGACGATTTTTACCTATATGTTTTTACACAATGGGTTCTTCCATTTACTGTTTAACATGATTATGTTGTATATTATGGGAGAGTTCTTTTATCGTTATTTTGGTGATAAAGCTTTTGCGAAATTTTATTTCTTAGGTGGTATTAGTGGTGGAATCCTATTTATGCTTTTTAGTTTATTGCTAAACGAAAAAAGCATATTAATGGGTGCTTCAGCTGCCATTTATTCGGTTTTATTTGCCATGGTAGCCTATCAACCAGACTTGAAAGTTAGATTATTATTCTTTTCTCAACCCATTAAATTACTACATGTTGCGATCGGATTTATTGCTTTTGGTTTCATTATGAGTGCTGAAAATTTAGGCGGTAACATTTCTCATGTTGGAGGTGCTTTGTTTGGGTATTTCTATATGAAGAAGTTTGAAAAGGGAAATACGATTCTCTCTGATTTTCAAGATAAATTGAATAATTTATTTAAGAGAAAACCAGTGAAGTCAACCTTTAAAACAGATAACAAACCGCCAAGAGATGATTACGAATACGCGGATTGGAAAAAGAAAAATGAAGATAAAACAAATCGAATATTAGAAAAGATTTCAAGGTCTGGCTATAGCAGTCTAACTGCCTCTGAGAAAGAGTTTTTATTCAAACAAGGCAAAGGAAAATAGTAAATTTTGAGTTCTTACTTGTAACTTCAAAAGTTATTGATTAAATTTGCCATCCTTAAGCTCACAAACGGTTCCGTGGCCGAGCGGCTAGGCATAGGTCTGCAAAACCTCGTACAGCGGTTCGAATCCGCTCGGAACCTCTA
>CAZKJO010000012.1:0-49156 GCA_964553105.1 uncultured Weeksellaceae bacterium
CGTTTAAAGTTAAAGAATTTATTTAATTATCACTTATGAGTTTATTTGAAAGGACTTGGCAACTACACCTAGCTTTATGAATGCTTCAATTGAAGATTAGCAATTTGCTCTTAAGAACTTTCATTTTAAGACATAAAAAAAGAGAAAATGTAATCATTCTCTCTTTTAAATATTATCAATAAAATTTAGTTACTGTAACAACGTACCAATTACTAAATACTGCTTGTCAGTCCTACATCATCTTCAAGAAGTTAACTTCTTTATCATTTAGAATTCTCCAGTCACCTCTTTTTAGGTTCTTTTTAGTTAATCCTGCAAACTGCACTCTGTCTAGCGCTTCTACTTTATAACCTAATTTTTCGAAGATTCTACGAACTACGCGGTTCCACCCAATATGAATCTCAACCCCGATTTCATTTCTAGACTTTCCATCGATATAGGATACCTTATCAACAGTTGCAACACCTTCGTGCATTTGAATACCTTGACGAATTTTTTCCATGTCATCGCCATGTAAATCTCTATCTAAGATAACGTGGTATATTTTCTTAACACCATGACTTGGATGTGTTAGCTTCTTAGCTAAATATCCATCATTGGTAAATAACAAAGCACCCGTAGTTTGCCTATCTAACCTACCCACAGGGAAAATTCTTGTTTTGGTTGCATTAGCAACCAAATCCATTACGGTTTTTCTATCTCTTTCGTCGCTGGTTGTCGTAATATAACCTTTTGGCTTATTTAAAAGTACATAGGTTTTTCTCTCTGGAGTCAAACGCTTACCATCAAATCTTACATCATCTTCTGGTTTAACTTTGAAGCCCATTTCGGTAATTACAGTTCCATTTACTTCAACTACACCTGTTTTAATGTACTCATCTGCTTGACGACGACTGCACATACCAGAATTAGCGATGTATTTGTTTAATCTAATTAAACCATCATCTTCTTTAACTGGTTCAGTTCTTTTTCTTCTTGGTCTTAAATTGCGCTTAAAATCACGTCCACTGTCGGCCGCTCTTTTTCTGTCGCCAAACTTTTTACCTCCTCTTGGAGCAGGCCTGCGATCTGATCTATCTTTATCAAAACTTCTTTTGTTGTCAAAAGAACCTTTGTTATCAGTTTCTCTATCGCCGTAGCTTTTATTTCCTCCGAATTTGTTCCCTCTAGAACTAGGTTTATCTGAAGAGTAAGGTCTGTCAGTAGAACTTCTTCTATCTGATGAGCCTCTACTGTCTCTGCTATATGGTTTTCTGTTTGATGGACCTCTGTTATCTCTTGAATCTTTGTTAAATGTTCTTCTTTCTGTTGAGCCTTCTCTGCTTGAAGAGCTTCTGTCATTGTCTCCACTGCGGTCAAAGCTTTTTCTTTCACCCCAGTTACTACTTGATTTGCGTCCACCAAAAGATGGTTTTCTACTTGGTCCACCACTTCTGTCTGACTTTCTTCGATCACTGCCTCCCGGCTGTTCTGATTTTTTATTGCGATCTCCGCCTCCGAAAGAGCGCCCTTTGGTTCTTGAATCTTGGCTTCTGCCACTGCTTCTTCTGTTCCCCGTGTTTCGTCTCTCGGATGAACCTCTTGATTCGTCCTCGCGACGATCTGAATTCGAATTGTCGAATTTTGGATTCTTTCTTCTCATAATCTTATATTTATTGCCTTTCCTCTGCTGTTGTATAAACCAGCAAAATTCAATCCGTTAATTGATAGGGAAAAACTTTTGCAAATCTAAGGGATTTATCTTAATCCATGCAATACTTATGATACCAATTCCAAGCATTAACTTCAAACTAAGATAAAATAGGTTGAATTGCCATTTTTTGTTAATAAACCATATGACAATCAAGGAGATTAGAAGATAAATCGCAGAGATTCCGAAATAATAATCCATATGACCAACCTCCTCAAATTGTGTCATTATTATCGTCCAAAATATGCTAATTAATATTAAAATACTTAAAATCAACTTAGTTTTCCGAATGCCCAATGTCACTGGCAAGGTTTTGTAATTATAAATTAAATCTCCTTTATAACTAACTAAATCTTTTGAAATATCCATGATGAGTAAAATCAAACCAAGAAATAAACCATGGAAGAATATAATTGGAGAGTAATTATTGTAGTGTAATAGAAGCGCCAAAAAAGGTAACATACTCAAAATCGTATAGGAAAGATTCTGTATAAAGGGTAGGCGACTAAGTTTGTGACTATAAAGCCAAACTAAAAACTGATATATAATAAAGAAAATCCCAATTCGCCAAGATGCAGAAAAAGCTAAAGCTAGAGCAATTCCACAAAGGACAAGATAAACATTCAGTTTAAAAGACTGGCTAATAAACCTACTGATATAAGTGGTGAGAGGTCGGCTCACACGGTCTTTATCTAAATCGTAGAAGTTATTAATAATATAACCTCCAGAAATGGTAAAAGCTGATGCTAATACGATTAAATGTACTTTGTAAGTAGAGAAAAAATGACTTAAAGTTTGATCCTTAGCAAAAATAAAATAAGCTGTAAATATCATCGCCACAACAAGTGCAGCAATATTATAACCCCGAATCACCGTGAAAAGTGCCAGAAGTTTCAGGAAACTGTTTTTGGCTACTTTAGAGGTCATAAGTATGTATTAGAAACGGTAAAATGGCTCTAATTCAAAGTCAGGAAGCGATTGTTGTGCTTTTTCAAAATCCTTTGTAAAGCCCAGAACAAATCCTCCACCACCAGAACCACACAACTTAAGGTAATAATCATTGGATTGAATTCCATTTTCCCATGCGTTCAGCAATCTGGTAGGAATCATTGGTTTGAAATTTACAAATGCCCAAGTAGACAAATTCTTTAAATTTTTAAATAAAGGCTCGGTTTTTCCTTTCACAAAAGCATCAATACAAGCATCGTTGTACTTCGTAAACTCTTTGTGCATGGTTTTTCTAAAACCTTCATTTTTCATTTTCTCAAAAAATGCCTGAACCATAGGTTCTGTTTTACCTGGTACACCACTATTAATTAAGAAAATAGCACCTTTACCTGCCTTTTCTTCTGGAAGACCTACAGCGTCAATATCGTCTTTAGAATTAATCAACAAAGGAATATTCATATAACAAATTAATGGGTCAATTCCAGATGATTTGCCATGGAAATAAGATTCCATTTTACCTAGAATATTCTTTAATTCGCTGATTTTGCCTTTAGATAATCCATTTGTAGCAATAGGATTATGAGCATATTGATCGTAAATCGCTGCTACCAAAGCACCAGAACTACCTACGCCATATCCTTGCGGAATATCAGAATCGAAGTACATACCTGCCGCTAAATCCTTTTGTAAGCGCTCAATATCAAAACTATCAGGCATTTCAGATGATAGATAAGCAGCAAACTCCATCAATTTTTCGTTAGAATCAGAATGCTCTTCCGCGTCTACAAATTTTAAAGTACCTTTATAAAAATTGTACGGGATAGTCAATCCTTTAGCGTTTTCGATAATTCCATATTCACCGAAAAGTAAGATTTTAGCAAAAAAAGATGGTTGTTTCATACCTTCTATTATTCTGTGCAAATATACATATTTTTAAACATGCATATTGAAAACTTTTTAAACTACTGTTTGTCGTTGCCTCATGCTCAAGAGGATTTCCCCTTTGGGCCAGATAATTTAGTTCTTAAAGTAGGAGGCAAAATCTTTGCCATAACTGATTTGTCCTCAGAGGATTTTAGGGTTAACCTTAAATGCGATCCAGAGTGGGCTATAGAATTAAGAGAAAAGTATTATGAAATTAAATCAGGTTATCATATGAACAAGAAACATTGGAATACCGTATCTTTTCAGGGAAGTTTGTCAGATGAATTTTTAAAAGAACTTATTAATCATTCTTATGAAAGAGTCTATAATGGACTTACTAAAAAAGTGAAAATGGAATTGGAAAACCTAGATTTAGATTAAATAATTCTTGGTACTCATTTTGACATTATCTTGTTAAAATAACAGATAGCCATAACTAGTAGTCATTTTTTTTTAACTTAGCTGAAAATCTGCCCATGTTAATTACAGATTTAATATCAAAAGAAATTATTCCTGTTTCTACAAATACGACTGTAGAAAAGGCATTACAAATGTTAGATGGATTTCATCTAACCCATATTCCCTTGTTTGAAGGTTTAACCTTTTTAGGTAACATTTCAGAGGCGCATTTAAACGAGACGCCACTTCAGGATGTGCTGACCAACGCAAAGCCATATGTAGATTATTTTTTCTTGACAGAGACAAGTAGCATTTTCGATGCGATCAACGAGTTTTATACTCACGATACCAATGTGATTCCGGTTTTAAATAATCAAAAGGAATATCTTGGTGTACTCTTGGTGGAAGACGTTATGGGGAAATTATCCAAACTTCCATTGCTTTCGGAGCCGTCAGCAATGTTAACAGTTAAGATTCCAACCAAGCAGTTTTCGATGAGTGAAGTTGCGAAAATTGTAGAATCCAATAACGGAAGAATATTCGGTAGCTTTATTTCTGGGTTTGAGGATGATCTAACAGAGATCACTATTAAATTCAATGCAGAAAGTTTGTCATCTGTGGTCGAAACATTCGAAAGGTTTGGCTATTTAGTTAAGCTTAAATTCTTTAATGACGAAAAACAAGACATGATGCACGATCGATATGACCAACTAATGAAGTATCTAGATGTCTAAAATGAAGGTTGCTATATATGGAATGCAATTCTCTGAGGCTTTAGAGGATTTTATGCCTGAATTATTAAATAGGTTCAGAGAAAAAGAAGTTGAGTTTCAGGTGGAAGAAAAATTCTTGGAAATCCTAAAATTTATTAAATCCATTAATTTAGAAAATGTTCCTACTTTTAAATCCCATGAGGATATGTGGGATGATTTGGATTTGTTTTTCACTTTTGGTGGTGATGGAACTATATTGTCTGCTATCACTATCGTACAAGATTCTAACGTTCCTATGGTGGGCGTGAATACAGGTAGGTTGGGTTACTTAGCTGGAATTAATAAAAAAGAGATTCTTCCTTATTTAGACGATATTTTGGCTAAGAATTTTAAGATTAGTCGACGATCCTTAGTTAAAATTCATTCACCAGGTTTACATTTAAAATTTCCTTTTGCATTAAATGAAGTTACGCTTATGCGCAAGGAAACCACCAGTATGATTACAATTGATGCTTATATCGATGGGCAATTGGTAAATTCATTCTGGGCTGATGGTTTAATTATTTCTACACCAACTGGATCTACAGGATATTCCCTGAGTTGTAATGGACCGATTATCTCACCAGAAACAGAGAACTTTGTGATTACCCCGATGGCACCACATAACTTGAATGTTAGGCCATTGGTTATTCAAGATAGCGTTGAAATTAGATTGATAGTGCACAGTAGAGTGCCAAAATACTCTTTATCACTAGACAATCGCTTGGATTCTATAGACGTAAAACACGAAATATGTGTGAATAAGGCAGACTTTATGGTCAATATTGTTCAATTAAACCATAGTAACTATTTAGAAACATTAAGACAAAAATTATTTTGGGGAATTGATAGAAGAAACTAACTTTAGGGATTTTAAAAGAAATTATTAAAAGCATACGCTCTGCCGACATAAATGTTTATATTTGCCCCGCATAAAAAATGTAGGAAATACAACATTGGCAAAGTTTGTACGTTAACAATGTACATTATACAATTATTATGAGAGGATTTTTTGTATTCATATTTATAACAATTTTTGCATGTAATCTGCAAGCGCAAAAGCACGAAGTAGGTTTGTTTTTGGGTGGTGCCAATGGTATTACAGATGTTGGTAGAACTGATTTTATCAATCCTTTGCCCAAGAGTTTTGATAAAGGCGAACCAACTATTCCTATTGCGATTGGGGCGATCTATCGATTTAATTTAAATCCACAACAATCACTTCGTCTGAACTTAGATTATTCAAGGTTTATTGATAACGATAAATTAGCAGCTGAGGATTATAGATATGATCGTGGTGCCAAATACTCTCAATCGTTATTTGAAGCATCTGTTGTATTTGAATATAATTTCTTCCCGATTAATGCCGAGCAAGAAAGAGGACATTCTCCATATATCTTTGCAGGTGGTGGAGTTTTTGGATACAATCATCCAGAATATAAAGTTACTCATCAATTAAACGAAGGAAGCACCGCACCTACATCAGCGCAAGATTTTGAAACTTTAATAGAGAAATCAAACAAAACAAAAATATCATATACCATTCCTTTTGGAGCTGGATATAAATACAAATTCAGATGGAACTGGATAGTAGCTGCAGAAGTTGGCGTTAGACCTACTATGGTAGATGACCTAGATATGGCTTTTGCGCAACCCGAAGACTTTAGCTACGTCATAGAACCAGGATTAGAAGCTTACAATGGTATTTCGCAAGAAATCCAAAAGCGTAATGACGAGTTAATAATCGGAAGACAGTTAGGAG
The DNA here is from genome assembly GCA_964553105.1 of uncultured Weeksellaceae bacterium. Classification (GTDB taxonomy): domain Bacteria; phylum Bacteroidota; class Bacteroidia; order Flavobacteriales; family Weeksellaceae; genus Profundicola. The sequence goes on from CAZKJO010000012.1 coordinate 6,476, forward strand.
ATCATTCAAATAATGATTGGTATGTTTTCACTGGTTTAACTTTAACTTACACTTTCGGAAGACCAGCATGTTTCTGTGATTAATAAGAATGCAACAAACCTTAAGAAATAAAATTGACTTATCGAATATACCACAACACGTTGCCATCATTATGGATGGAAATGGTCGTTGGGCTAAGAAGAAGGGTATGTTGCGAACCTTTGGGCATAAAAATGCCATAAAAGCAGTTCGTTCGGCTATTGAAGGCTGCGACGATCTTGGTATTCCATATTTAACCCTTTATGCTTTCTCTTCAGAAAATTGGTCTAGGCCTATGGAGGAGGTTGGCTTTTTAATGGGGTTGCTAGCAAGCTCACTAAAAAAAGAGTTAAAAACGCTGCAAGAAAATAACATTCGACTTTGCACAATTGGAGATATAGATAAACTTCCGAAAGATGTGACCGCCGAACTGAGGTCGGTGATGGAATCAACAAAGAATAATACCAAAGCTGTTTTGACGTTGGCTTTGAGCTATGGCGCTAAAGATGAAATTATTTCAGCTGTGAAGTCCATTGCAAAAGACGTCAAAGAAGATAACCTAGAAATTAACAATATTACACCAGAAGTTTTCAAAAAGCACTTGTTTACTGCTGAATTGCCAGATGTAGACTTGATGATACGAACAAGTGGCGAAACTAGAATTAGCAACTTTTTGCTTTGGCAAATTGCTTATGCAGAACTTTATTTTACTGATATTTTATGGCCAGATTTTAGAAAAAAAGATCTGTTCGAAGCTATTTATTCTTATCAGAAAAGAGAGAGAAGGTTTGGGAAAACAGGTGATCAATTAACGGAACCGAAGAATTAATGATGAAGAAATTATATATACTAACCTTATTTAGTTGTGTTTCATTGAGTGCGCAGGTAGATTCGACAGGAATTCAGCCTAAGAAAATGGTTGATTTTGACGTAGATTCTACGCAAATCAATACCCACGGCGTTTTTAACTTTGAAAAGGTAGGTAGTGACCAGGATAGCATTACGGCTCCGGCTCCAGCAAAGGAGATGCCGGGTACTTCTGTGGAGATGATGGCACAATACACGCTAAAAGGTTTAGAGGTGAGTGGTGGAACACCTTATAGTACCAATCAAATTTTGAGATTCACGGGTCTACAATTAGGCGAGGAAATTGAAATTCCTGGTGCGAAAATCAATAATGCAATTAAAAAATTATGGAGAACTAACTTGTTCTCTGATGTTGAGTTCTTCGCAACTAAAGTTGTTGGGAACGAAATTTATCTTAGAGTTAATTTAGTAGCGCTTCCAAAAATAAATGAGGTTGAAATAGTTGGCGTTAAAAAATCTTTGAGAGAAACATTAATCAAGGATAATAAGCTTAAACTGAATGAAAAGATTACGCAAAACCTTATTAATCAAACTAAGATAAATATTAAGAATCACTTCACAGGAAAAGGATTCCCAGATGCAAAAGTTGATTTCACAACGGTTCCAGTTGAGGGTAAAAACTTAACGGAAGATGTGAAAATTGTTATTGACAAGGGACCTCGCGTAAAGGTCAAGGATATTGTTATCGAAGGAAATAAAGAACTTAAATCGGGAATGCTAAGAAGAAAAGGGTTTAAGAATACTACTAGAACTGATTTAATAAACATTTTGAAATCTTCTAAATTAGTTCCAAAAGAATATGAAGAGGATAAGGAAAACCTAATCGACGTTTACAAAGGATACGGATTTAGAGATGCTAAAATTGTGTCGGATACGATTGAACGCGTTTCTGAAAATAGATATGTTGTAAAAGTTAAGGTGGACGAAGGAGAAAGATATTATTTAGGTGATGTTACTTTTGTAGGAAACTCGGTTTATGACACAGAAGTCTTAGAAAGAATTTTTGCCTATAAGAAAGGTGATCCTTATGATGCAGTTGGGATAAATAAAAAAGTATCAGGATCTGAAAAAGACGATGACTTACATACACTTTACTTAAACAATGGTTATTTATTCTCAAATGCTACGCCGATTGAAAAATCAGTTAAAAATGATACCATTGATTTAGAAATTAGAATTCAAGAAGGTGAACAAGCTACCTGGAATCGCGTTACATTTAATGGAAACACCCAAACCCATGACCACGTTATTGCACGTGAGTTAATGACTCGTCCAGGAGATTTATTCTCTAAAAGTGATATTAAGAGAACCTATTTTAAATTAGGAGGTTTAGGATTCTTTGATCCTCAACAAATTTCACAAGATATTAAGCCTAATGTAGAAGATAACACAGTTGATATTGATTGGAAACTAGCTCCAAAATCATCGAGCCAGATTGAGCTACAAGGTGGTTATGGTGGAGGAAGATTCATCGGTACTTTAGGTTTAACTTTCCAGAACTTCTCTATTGGTAACTTGTTCAAAGGAGAAGCATGGAAACCAGTTCCACTTGGAGATGGACAAGCATTGTCTATTAGAGCACAAGCTGGTAGTTATTTCTCAAACTATAGTATTTCATTTACGGAGCCTTGGATTGGGGGAAGTAAACCAACAGCCTTATCATTATCAGTTTATAACTCCAACTATAAGAACCTTTATAGTTCAGAGGATTCTAAATTAAGAATTTTGGGTGCGTCGGTTGGATTAAATAAATTGTTAGCCTGGCCAGATGATTACTTTAGATTAAATCAAGCGGTTTCGTTCCAGAACTATAACTTTGAGAACTATAGATATAATGTAGGTACAATTCAATACGAAAATGGTCAGTCAAATAACTTGGCTTACCAAATCGGTTTAAGTAGATTATCTGCAGGTAATGATCCTGTGTTCCCAACTTATGGATCGGACTTTAATGTAAGTTTAAAAGTAACACCGCCTTATTCCTTATTAAACAATAACAAGGATTATAAAGCATTAAAAGAAGAGGGTAATTTCGAGCAGTTATACAAATGGTTAGAATATTACAAAGTTCAATTCTCTGGTAACTGGTATAAAGAATTAGTAGGGAAATTAGTTTTAAGAACGGGTGCAGAATTCGGTCTTTTAGGAAACTATAATAAAGATATTGGTATTTCACCATTCGAGAGATTCTTTATGGGTGGAACAGGTTTACAGGCCAACCGATTCGATGGTCGTGAGATTGTACCTTTAAGAGGTTATCAAGATTTCACCGATGGTGGAGGACAAGTAGGTAGAGATATTACACCATTAGGTGGAGGTACTATTTACGATAAATTTTTGTTAGAGTTAAGATACCCAATCACAATGGGTCAACAAGCTAAGATCTTTGGTTTAGGTTTCTTTGAAGCAGGTAACACTTGGGATGATCACAAAGAGTTCAAACCGTTTGAGCTTAAAAGATCTGCCGGAGTTGGTATTCGTGTATTTATGTCGGCCTTTGGTATGTTAGGATTTGACTTTGGATATGGATTCGACCCTTATCTTAATTCAAGTGGAGAAGCATCTGGATGGCAAACACACTTTATATTTGGTCAGTCATTCTAAAGCTATTACCCTTGGCACGATTTTCGTTTAATCAAAATTAGTCATTATGAAAAACAGTATTGTAATATTCATTTTCCTTATAAGCGCCAGTATGTTTGGGCAGCGTTTTGGGTATGTTGATACAGATTATGTATTGAATAGTTTACCACAATATGCCGATGCACAACAGAGATTGGATATGCAAGCAAATAATTGGGCAACGGAAATTGAGAATCATAATGAGCAATTAGAAGTTATGTTAACGGAATTTCAAAATGAGAAAATTCTTTTAACAAAAGATCAAGTTGCAGAAAGAGAGGCTGAGATTGCTGAAAAAAGACAAACGATAAAGGATTTACAAGCACAGAGATATGGACCTAATGGCGATATGCTTTCAGTGCGTAGAAACTTAGTTAAGCCTATTCAAGATCAAATTTGGAATGCTGTAAAAACAGTTGCAGAAAGAAGAAAATACAGTTTTGTATTTGACAAGGGAAGTGACTTGGTTATGCTTTATTCAGATCCAAAATATGATATAAGCGAAGAAGTTTTAAGAATGGTTTTACCAGAAGGAAAAGAACCTATTCGCGATGCTAAAAATAGAAGAACACCTGATAACAGTGTGAACCCTATGAATAGCAACAAAAGAGATTTAAAGAAAATAGATAACAGATTAAAAATTCAAAAAACCGAGTCTATTAAACCGGTTAAAAGTAAGTAAAAAAATAAATTGAATATAACTATGAAAAATTTAACATTAATCGCCTTTTTTTCATTCCTATTATTAGGAATTGGTAGTGTGAACGCTCAATCAGTTGCTCACGTAAATTCTAATACAATTTTAGAGGCACTTCCTGATTATAAAGCAGCACAGACTAAATTAGAAGCAGAGGCAGACCGTCACAAAGCAGAGGTTGAAAGAAGACAAGCAGAGATGCAAACCATTGTGGATGACGCTCAAAAACAAATGGAGGCTGCACAAAATAAATCAGAAGCAGAACAACGTGCTTTAATGCAAAAATTGGCTCCAGTTCAAGAAGACCTTCAAAAGAAACAACAAGAATTGATGGAGTATCAAAAAACTGCATCTGAGTCATTAAATAAAATGGAAGCTAACTTGGTTAAACCAATCTACGAAAAAGTAGAAAATGCTATTCAAGCAGTAGGTGATGCTAAGAAAGTGGGATATATCATCGATATGGCAACTGCAGGACCAAGCGGAACTGTATTGTACTACAGAGGTGGTGTAGATATCACAAACGACGTTAAAAAGCAATTGGGAGTTCAATAATTTTTGGACCCAAATAAGTTATATAAAGCCGATTCTATAGAGTCGGCTTTTTTGTTTTGTAAGGTTTTATTAAGTCAAATAGTTTGATTTGTTTAGTTAGATTTAAAACAAAAAATAAAATTCTACTAAGAATTGTATATTTGCTTCAATCAATTATATCATGAAGATTACACAAACTAAGCTTTCCGGATGTTTCATTGTAGAGCCTCAGATTTTTAAAGATGAACGAGGTTATTTTTTTGAAAGTTATAATCACGAAAAGTTTAAAGAAGCTACAGGAATCGACATGGTATTTCTACAAGATAATCAAGCTAAATCTCAATACGGTGTTATCCGTGGACTTCATCTGCAGAGAACCCCTTCTTTACAGGCTAAATTTTTACGTGTTTTGGAGGGCAAAATCCTCGATGTAGCGGTAGATGTTAGAAAAGACTCACCTACCTATGGTCAGCATGTTTCTATTGAACTGAGCGCTGAAAACAACTTGCAATTATTTATTCCACATGGTTTTGCTCATGGTTATTCAGTTTTGTCTGAATCTGCTGTTGTTGCTTATAAATGTGATGCCTTGTATGATAAAGAAAGTGAAGATGGAATTAACTTATTTGATAAGAACTTAAATATTGATTGGAGAATTCCAATGGATCAAGCTATCTTGTCTGAAAAGGATTTAAATCAAAAGCAATTTTCTGATTTTAAAGCAGTTGAGTTATGAAAAAAGTATTAGTTACAGGAGCAAATGGGCAGTTAGGACAATGTATCAAAGATGCCGTTAGCCAAATAAACAACAGTGAATATCAATATACCTTTGTTACTCGACAAGAGTTTGACCTGGCTAATATTCAAATGATGCGCGATTATTTGACTCAAAATGAATTTGATGTTTTAATAAATTGTGCAGCCTATACAGCTGTTGATTTAGCCGAGGAAGAAGTTGATAAGGCTTATGCTGTGAATGCAGAGGCTGTGGGAGAAATGGCGAAAATTTGCGCTGAAAAAAATATTGAGTTTATTCATGTTTCAACGGATTATGTATTCGATGGAAACGCTGATAAACCATTTGCTGTTGATCATGAAACCAATCCAATAAGCGTTTACGGTAAATCTAAATTAGTAGGAGAGCAGTTGGCGTTGGATAATAATCCAGAGACGATTATTATTCGTACGGCCTGGGTTTATTCTCAACATGGAAAGAATTTCATGAAAACCATGTTGCGATTATTTGCAGATAAAGACGAAATTTCTGTTGTAAACGATCAAAAAGGAACACCAACCAATGCAAATGATATCGCTAGGGCTATTCTAAAAGTTGTTCAAACTAGGAAGAAGACTCCAGGTATCTATCACTTTACCAATGCAGGAGATACCACCTGGTTTGGCTTTGCAGAGGCTATCAAAGAGCTTACAAATGCAGAAATAAAGATTAATCCAATACCAACCTCTCAGTTTCCTACCCCGGCCAAACGACCTGCTTATTCAGTTTTAGACACAGCTAAAATTCAAGAGGTATATGATGTTGACTGCCCGCACTGGAAGGATAGTTTGAAGTTGCTGTTCAATAAACTGAGCAACTAAAGATAAAAAGCCAACTCTTGGATAGCCAAACTTAAAAATGCGCTCAATAAAACTCTTTTAAAATGCTATAATTTCAGTAAATTTTTATAATCTTGTACTTATTCTTGAATAAAACTTTACTAGATCAATGCAAGCAAATCAAAATTCCAAAGATGAAATCTTACTTCAAGATTTAGCAGAATTAATAAAGAGCATATTTTATGGATTTCTTAATATTCTATATAGCATATTTAAGTTCTATTGGAAGCACAAAATTATTATAATAATTCTCGGAGCCTTAGGAATTGGTTTATTCTTATTAGAAAGAAACTTTACTAAAAAATCCTATGAATCTTCGGCACTTGTTATACAAAACTTTGAATCAGTTGATTTTTTGTATAATACGGTAGATAATATTGAACATAATTTGGGAGCTCCAACGGGGGCAGTTTATTTAAAATCTATTTTTGGAGAAGACTTTAAACGAATCAAAGGTATTGAAATTGAATCGGTAGAAAATTTTTATAATTTCGATGATGTTAATTCTTATAATCGAACAGATTTTGAGGTGTTAGTAAAGAGTAGTGACGTCTCAAATAATATAAAGGATTATAAGGAGTCAAAATACTTTAAATACCATCGCATTAATTTTATTATTCAAGATACTTTAAACACAAAATTTTTAGTAGATAACTTTTTCAGCTACATTAATTCAAACCAACATTATAAGCAATATGCAAATGTTTATAATGAAAGTATTCAAAAAAGTTTAGAAGAAAATGAACGCTCTATTTCATCAATCGATTCTTTACTGAATTCGTATATAACACAAAATCGATCGAGAGGTTCTAATGTTAATGTTACAAACAATTCGGAATTATATAGACTCTATGACCAAAAAGAGCGGTTAAGAAATCAAAATCTACATCTGCTAACGAAGCTAGTAGATTTTGAAGACGTGGTTAAACCTGTCGCTGTAGAATATAATAATCCTCAAAAGAGGTTAGCTCCCAAGTGGTTGATTTATCCCTTGGTATTTATATTATTATATTCCTTAATCTATTTACTTAAATATCTTTTTATTAAGTCAGAGAAATATAAAGAAACTGACATTTAAAACAGCTAGTATTTATCTTTAAAGTATAAATACTCTATTGAAATATTATGCGTAAAAAGCGATCAATAAGCTTAAATTCAATAATTTACTTTCTATTTCTGATTGGAGTTTTTTGTTTGCCGTTAAATTCAGATCCACCTGCGATTATGAATCTTCTAGGTGAATTTAGGCGTGAGAGTGTAGCTTTATTTTTCTTTATAGCCCTGGTATTTTTGATAGGTAGAGATATCATTAGACAAAAAATAAACTTTCCATATAGAACCGCTCCTTATTCCATATTTCTAATTTTTATAGGATATGTACTAATCGGGTATATTATAAATATTCCCGATATCAAGGATTACTTTTTTAAAGGAACCACTGGAATAGTCAGGTTTATTAAACAGTTTATTTCTTTAGCCTTAGTTGGATTAGTAATTTTCTATGTTCTGTATAATGCTGTATTGATAAAGGGAGCCGAAAAGGGATTTGAGAGTATAAGGCGATTTATGCTATATAGCTTAATTCTAATGAGTTTTTACGGCTTTATAGAAATTGCTATTATGTATTTGGGGATGACATTTTTGATTCCTGTAACCAAACTCTTCGATTATATACCTTTTGTAGAGACAAGTTTGGATTTTTTTGGAGGTAGATTAGTAGGGCTTACCTACGAACCGCCCGCTTTGGGAACTTATTTGGTAACCATTGCTGGATTTATGTTTTCTTATATCTTAACGGGAAAAGGAATTGTACGATTTGTTCCATTCTTTCTGGTCTTGTTTTTTGCAATTTTATCTAAATCTCGCGCCGCTTTTGTTATTATTTTAGTTCAAGTTTTAGTCGGGGTTATTTATGCATACTTTACTGTTTCAAGCTTCAGATATTGGTCTAATCGTGTTATGTTAGTTGGTAGTATTTTACTCATTGGTATTTTGAGTTATAAGAGTCAAGAAATTGCTGTAGTAGTAGAGGAGAGAATAGAAGATTTAAATTTTTGGGATAAATCACAGGATAATAAACTATCAATTTCAAATAAATCAAGGCTTGGAATTCAATATGCCAATCTACAAGTCTTTGTAGATAATCCGATTTTTGGAGTAGGATGGGGGCAACAAACCTTTGAAGGGATGCAGCACGTGCCTTCTTGGTCTAAACACAATAATTGGGAATTTACCTACAAGTATTTAAACCCAAGACACGCTCCGTTTCCATCTGGTTATAATTTATACATAAGGCTGTTAGCGGAAACTGGTATTGTTGGCTTGGTTATATTCTTAAGCTTCTTAGGTTACTTTCTCATCGGACTAATAAAGTATTTATATAGAGCAGACATAAATCAGAAATATATTTTCCTTGGGCTTTTAATAACAAGTATAGGGGCCATGATCAATTGGTTTCAAACCGATACATTGAGATTATATGGTTTTTGGTTGAGTTTAGCCATTTTTATGGTTTATCTGAAAGAGAATAAAATTGAATATGAAAATAAAGGATAAGATAAAGTCTTTTTCGCTTTCTGATTTAGGTAAAAACAGCTTAATTGTTTTTGCTTTGAAGCTGATGGGAGTCTTTATTTTTTTTATTCTTTCCATATTTCTAACGAATTATTTTCCCTCAGAAATGGTAGGGAGATACGATTTCGCAAGATCTTTATTGCTGATAATTGGTGGATTAAATTTATTAGGATTTGAGCAGTCAATAATTTATTACAGTGGTAAACTAAGAGCGGTCAAGAATTTTGATGCTTTGCAATCTATCTACCTCAAGATGATAAAGGCCATATTTATTGTGTTTAGTCTTTTCCTATTAATCGCATTGGTATTTCCAGGCTCATATATCAACAATTTATTTGATAAGGATCTTTATGATCTGGTTGTTAAGGTTGTAATCGCTATGTTCTTTCATTCTCTTTTAATGTTAAATATTGAGTTCTTACGAGCCAATCAAATGCTGATTACATCTGAATCAATCAGAAATATTGGTCGTTATTTAGGTTTTTTTATTTTGGCTATCATTATCCTGTTGAATGAGAATTATGATTGGTTGGCAGAAGTTTTTCTTGCTAATTATATAATATTGGGTATTCTCACCACAATATATGTTTATTTAAAATTTATAAAACCCAATAAAATAATTCAATCACAAGATTTTACAACTAAAAATATTGTTCTAACTTCTTATCCTATGGCGTTGAGTACCATGACATTTTTTCTTCTTCAGAATACCGATGTTATTTTACTTAGTAAATTCGTGTCCTATAGCGAAGTCGCATATTATGGTGTAGCAGTAAAGGTAGCTATGTTAACTTCTGTGGTTATGATGGCCATTTCTACCGTAATTGCACCCAAAGTTTCTGAGATGTATGCCTTAAAGAAAATAGACGAACTTAAATCCATGATGCGCAAGGCGGCTTTATTTATTTTTGGAATTAGCGTTCCAGTTTTTATTGTGCTATTAATTGGTGGATCATTTGTTTTAAAGATTTTTGGTGAAGAATATGTGTTAGCTCTTAGTTCGCTATATATTTTGGTAATAGGTCAATTAGCAAATGCTTTTTCAGGTCCTACAGGAACTTATTTAAACATGACAGGTAGACAAAAGGTTTTACAGTTTATATTGATTGGAGCTTTTGTATTAAATATTGCTTTAAATTTAATTTTGATACCTTTACATGGTATAGAAGGAGCTGCCATTGCAACCGCAAGCACAACCATTATTTGGAATGGAATTGCCGTAATTTATGTCTATAAGCAGGATAAAGTAAAAATATTTCTACACTAATTTATCAAATGAATAAACCTAAGTCTGAACTTGTAATTTTAATAGCACACTACAATAATTTAGACGGGCTCAAAAGCTCTCTTGAATCTATCAGAGAGGATTTTCCTATAGATATTGTAATCGTTGATGACGGGAGTAAGCAGAAGCCAAATTTAGAGGATATAAAAAAGTGGTATTCTAACGGGAATGTAACGCTAGACTTGTTGCCAAAAAATCAAGGTGTAGGTATAGCTGCAAATCGTGGGCTTGAAATAATCAAGGAAATAGGATATGAGTTTATTGGTAGATTAGATTGTGGCGATAAATGTTTGCCTAATAAGTATAAAAAACAATTAGAACATCTTAAGAAAAACCCAGATGTAATGCTTCTGGGAACTTGGGCCAACATGGTAAATGAGCAAGGTGAATTATTATATGTTCTTAGACATCCTGCGAATTACGACGAAATAAAAAGAGAAATGTATTTAAATTCAACTTTTATCAACCCAACGGTCGTTTTTAGATCTAAAGTGTTGGAAAAAATACCTGAATATAGATACGAATACAGGCATGCAGCACAAGATTACGCTTTCTTTTTTGATGTGATTAAACTGTATAGAGCCGAAAATTTACCAGAAGCTTTATTGGATTATGAAATTTCGCCTCATGCTATTTCAACAAAGAAAAGAAAACTGCAGGTAAAGAATAGGCTAAAAATCATAATGAGTAATTTTAAATTTACGCCTTTTGTTGTTTATAGTTTAGTAAGAAATAGCGTATTGTATTTCATGCCGCGCGGTGTGCTAGAGAATATGAAAAAATTACTCGATAAAAAGTGATTCAAAACTTAGAAAGATATCATTTTTATGCTTTCCTTCTGCTGATCATATCCATTAGTCTTCAAGGTATCATGCCCGTAATGACTAATCTGTCTTTAGCTTTGAGTGGAGCCTTTTTTATTTTATTAACAGCGAAGTCTAAGAGTCATCGTCAAAAAATACTAAGTGAAACATCAATCGGATATTATCTGTTGATTTTGCTTTATTTAGTGATAAAATTTCTTCTCTACGGAAGCCTTCTGCAAGAATTAGACGCTATTTCCAAATATGCAATTCCCCTTGCTATTTTGATTCAAAGCGTGTTTATCTCTAAAGAAAACTGGCAAAAAGTTTTCAATTTTTTTGTCGCAGGGGTTTTATTATCTGTTGTAGTCTCTAGTTTTAATTTAATTCATTCTTACCAAGAGAATCAAACCTTATCCTTATCCACTGGTAAACATATCGACGATTTATTAGTCGGAGGAAGGGTTTATCTTAGTTATGCGGTGGCCGTGACATCCATAATTTGTCTTTATTTTGTCTTTTTAATTAAGTCCAAAAAGAGATGGGGATATTCTTTACTTTTCGTTGTTTTTTATATATTCTTATTAGTTACTTCGGCTCGTTTGGCTATTGGAATTGTTAGTCTTATTGCTACTCTTTTTATCTTTAAAAATTTAAAAATTAAACAATCATTGCTTTTAGGAATAGCTGCAATTAGTCTAATAGCTGCAATGTTTTACTTCAATCCAAACTTGGCAAATCGTTTTGTTTATGCCGATAAACAAAAAGAAATGTGGGAGAGTTTTAAGCAGTGGGAGCCTCGCTATGTCATTTGGCAATGTAATTATGACCTTATTTCCGAAAATACCAGCAATTTGCTAATTGGATACGCATCTAAAACAGAAATTGAAGATAGATTAGTGGCTTGTTATCCAACTAAAATCTTCAAAAATGATGATAAAATCGTTTATTTCGAAAGGGAAAGATTCAATAGTCACAATCAATACTTTGATTTTGTTCTGTATGGAGGAATTATCTTGCTCGTGCTGTATTTTATATTTTTAGGAATCTTAAGCTTTAAAATTCCATTGAATCAATTTGGCTATTACATTCTAATCGCTTTATTATGCATGTTTTTAGTCGAAAACTTAATACAAAGACAATCTGGAGTTTACTTGATTGGGATTATGTTAAGTAGCATTTATCAATTGAGATTATCCTCAAAGGACTGAATATAATTATCTACTACCTCTTTGAAACTACTTTTAAAATTTTCTATGCTGAAAGATTTTGCATTTTCATGTATTTCTTTATAATCAAATTGAATTTGCTCAAGCTCTTCAATGCTATTTTTAATGGACTCTTTGGTTTGATTATCAAATAAAATACCTGTCTTTCTATTGATTATAGTTTCTCCCGTACCACCAACGGAGTAAGCAATTACTGGTGTACCACAAGCTTGAGATTCCACCGCGGCAATACCAAAATCTTCAATTCCTACACATATACACGCCTTTGCTTTTTGCAAATAAACACTCACATCTTGCGATGGTAGGAAGCCTGTAAACTGAATATTTTCTTTAGCCTTCTTCTTAAATTTATCCATAAGAAATCCATCACCTACTAAAATTAATTTCTTATCAGGCAATTCATTAAAAGCATCAATCAACAAATCAAATCGCTTCATGGGCGCAAATCTTCCAATTGCTATATAATAATCTTCTTTTTCTTCATTTAAATTAAATCTCTGCGTGTCTACAGGTGGATAAACCACTACAGACGATCTATTATATTTCTCACCAAGTAAAGCTTGTGAGTATTTAGAGTTGGCAATGATTAAATCAGGATTTTGCGCTGATCTTTTATCCCACTTTTTTAAAAATGGAACAAATGGAAGCATAAAATACTTTAATTTACCAAAGTAATTTTCCAAGCTCTCCGAATCCTCTATATATTTAAAATTTCTCGTTTGAATATAACATATATGAATTTGGTTTTGCCGAGTTTTTTTAATTCCTTTTGCAACATTAAAAGATGAACTTATAATGACATCTATATCTTCCTTAACTTTCAGTGTATTGATTAAAAATGGGAAAAGAGGGAGAGCAGCTCTGAATTTACTTCCTAAAAGTTTTAAAACAGAGGTATTAATTTCGGGTGAACCTTCAAAAAATAGATGTTTAGACTTTGAATCTCTTTGATCTGTTAGCGTATAAACACTTTTAATTGGATAAATCTCAGTTATTTTTTTTACCACTCGCTCGGCTCCACCATACAAATCCAACCAGTCTGTGACAATGCAAAAATTCTTCATCAAAATACAAATAATTAATAAAGATAATGAATAATTAAGTTTTGTATTTATCTAAATAAAAATAATTATCTATGATAATAATTGAGTAGGCTAAGCGATATTAATAAGTAAAATTTAATCGAACCAATTTTATTATAATATAGCTGAAATGGTGAAAATCGAAAAAATTCTTTGGAAACAATAAAAAGCTATGGTTTTGAGTTTTATTTTAATGATATTTGGGATAGAATTTAGTTAGCATATATCTTTATTATTTACTTGATAAAAAGATTGGAGACAAGTATTAATCGCAAGCATCGAATGAAGTACAAGACGGAGGGTAATAGAATTTGGATTCATTTACTTATTTATTTAATAATCAATTTTTTAGCCTTTAGTTTATCCAATTTGATCGTTTTTGATCATTTTTGGATGGATGGTAAATCATATCCATCCTTATTATTGATTAGTGGGCTTTCTACCCTCATAACATACTTTTTAAGTCGTCAAAACTTAATCAATGTAACTACACAAATACCACAGCTCATCTGGAAAAACGTTGAATTCATTTTTCTGTACATTCTATTGGTTCTAATGTATTGGTTTGCCATCAACTCTATTAATTATAGTAAAGAGCAAATAACCTTATTCTTCTTATTTTATTTTATTTTTATTTTAGGGGCAAACGCTTATTACATACGTGTTTTACGCTGGTATAAAATTGATATTCCTTGTGTAAATACACTAGTTATAGGTGAGAATAAATTCACACAACAATTTATAGAAAGTATTCAGGAAAATGAATGGATGGGCTTTAAGTTTATTAAAAAGTTAGTTCCAGGGCGATTTTCTAGAGATGGCTTTGCCGAGTTTTTAGATGAATCTAAAATAGATGCCGTATTTATTAATTGGGATGAGTTTGCACAAAATGAACAGCGCGAACAAGTTTTAAGGAATATTGTAGAGGATAAAAATATCAAGTTTTTTGCAATTTCAGAGATTTTCGCTTCTAAACTAATCCCAAGCACCTATTATCTAGCAGGTAATTTTCCTTATTTAAATTTATATAATTTTCCTTTAGATAATACATTCAACATTACATTAAAAAGGCTTTTTGATGTGTTCTTTGCTTTAGCATTCTTTGTATTTATTGGGATATGGTTATTTCCATTGATTGCACTAATTAATCTATTTGACAGTGGATTTCCTATTTTTTTTAAACAAAGAAGACATGGCATGGATAATATAGAATTCGATTGTTTGAAGTTTCGAACTATGGTTGTAAATAAAGATTCAAATGATAAGATAACGGTTAAAAATGATCCGAGAATTACCAAATTTGGTAAAATTCTTAGAAAATCGAGTTTAGATGAACTTCCACAGTTTATAAATGTTTTAAAAGGAGATATGTCTGTGGTAGGGCCACGTCCGCATATGGTGAATCAAAATAATCATTATAATCAGATTATATCTAAGTATAATTTTAGACATTATGTTAAACCAGGAATTACAGGTCTAGCACAAGTCAATGGTTTTAGGGGAGAAATTAAACGGGATGAGGATATGGAGAATAGAATCCAATCAGACTTGTATTACATTCGTAACTGGTCTTTTGGACTAGATCTAATGATTATCTACAGAACCGTAGCGAATATGGTTAAAGGCGATAAAAACGCTATCTAACAGCACTTATATGATTGTTCCTATGAGAGATATTAATAAACGCTAATTTTGAAGCACAAAAAAGTGATTTCTACCTTAAAAGATAAAAATCACTTATTTATTAAAAATGAAAATATTTCTTAATCTATAAAATTGTGTGGCTCGCGGAAGTCAACAGCTCTTTTGTCTGAAGTCGTGCCGTATTTAACGATTTGTAAACACCAAAACGTTAATAGCCCCACGAGAATAGCCACCAAAATCCAGTTCATTAAAATTCCAATTGGAGGTAAAACTTGAAAACTCCACGTGAAAAAATCACCTAAACCGAAAATAATTTCCTTGAAAAATGCAAAGTGTCTCATTATTGCTTTAATTTGCATCAAATTTATAAAAAATGTTGACAAAAAGCCTAAGAGGAAACCAAAATTTTATACCTATCATGATTTTTATCCTGTGGGCGATAGGTTTTTTCTTGCTTAATGTAAATAATATCGACTTAAATCAACAGCTTATATCTTTTGGTCTAATGTCCGTAACCGTTGGTTCGAGCATATTTGTAGTAAATAATTTCCCCTACTTTAAAAACAATTTTTATTTCGCCTTCCTATTCTCCTTAGGCTTTTTACTCCTGGGATGTTGCCTAGAAAACCTGAACTTCTTTGCTGGATTGTTCTTTTTGTATCTAATTTTATCTCAAGTTCTCTATATAAACCAAAAGGAACATCAAGTTTTCAATGCCTTTGATTTAGGATTTTATGTGGGTATTGCTATTATATTTTATCCTCCTTTCTGGGTATTCGGTTTGTTTTTACTATTGCATTTTGTCGTTTTAGGGAAAACTCAAATCGTTAATCTTATTTTTTCATTAGTGGGGACATTAGCTCTGTTTATTCTTTGTCTACAGATTCTAGCCATATTCGATACTTGGCATTATTGGGATGATTTTGTAGAACAACTGTCTCTGGTGCCAATGCATTTAGATTTAGATCTTCTCTTTCTTGCTCCATTGGGATTGGTTGCTATTTTTGGACTAGTCGATTATTACACTAATATCAATCGCCAATCTGCTAATAAAAAAGCAGTTTTCTTCGATGCCATGTTATGGTTTTTATTTGCTGTAATATTTAATGTTCTTTATGGTGGAAATAACGATAATGGATTGCTTCTATTGGTTTTGCCTGTAGTCTTGTACACATCCAATCTTTTAACCTACAGCATAAACTTTTGGAAGTCTGAAGTTATTTTATGGTTGTTTGTTATTTGTCTTGTATTATATAGATTCCACCCCTATATCAAGGTGCCAGAGCTATTTGATACCGTTACTTTCTAAAAGTTTTAGATGTTCACCATCAAATACGGCATAGGTAAAATAATTTACCCAATCGCCTAAGTTAATATATTGACTATTTTCGTTAAGTTGCACCTCAATCGGTAGATGACGATGTCCGAATATAAAATAATCGTAGTGATTAGATTCTAATTTTCTTAGGGAATATTGAACCAACCATTCCTTATCGTCGCCCAAATAGGTATCATCCTGATCTCCCGAAATATATTTATTTTTTCTAGAGACAGTTTTTCCGAGCCAAATAGCAAAATCAGGGTGAAGGAGATAGTACAATTTTTTTGCGATAGGATTGGTGAATATTTTTTTCATTCGTTTGTATCCCTTATCTCCAGGTCCTAGGCCGTCTCCATGTCCAATAAAGAATTCTTTGTCATTAATGCTAAACTGCTGTGGACGGTGGAACATAATAGCACCAACTTCCTTTTCTAAATAATCTCGCATCCACAGGTCATGATTTCCAATAAAAAAATAGATCTGAATTCCTTTATCTTGAAATTCAGCTAATTTGCCTAAGGTTCGTACAAAACCTTTTGGAACCACTTCTTTATACTCAAACCAAAAATCAAATAAATCACCAAGTAAGAATAAAACCTGACAATCCGCTTGAATTTGATTTAGCCAAGCGACAAACTTTCGCTCGCGAACTGCGCTTTCGGCATCGCTGGGAGCACCCAAATGTTGATCTGAGCAGAAATAAATTTTCTTATTATCCTCTAGCTTTATTGTATGTTGTCGGAAGCGATCCATTCACCGTAAGAATTCTCTGTTTCGAATAATTTTAACTTTACCAAAGATATATTTTCAGGCAGTTCTTTTTGTAGTTTTTGTGCAAAATCGATCAACATATTCTCACAAGTTGGCTGATAATCTGTGAAAATCACCTTGTGTCCTTGTTTAGACAAATGCATTCCAAGCACTTTATGTTCTGTATTCTCATTTAATAAAATGGCATGATCTAAGCGATCTACAATCGTTCGATTTACAATTTTCTTTAGATCTCCAAAATCTAATACCATTCCTAATTCCGGGTGATTTTTCTCGATAATAGGTTGTCCTAATATTGTGACACACAGCTTGTAAGAGTGCCCGTGAATGTTTTTGCACTTACCTTCATATCCAAATAAAGCGTGTGCAGTTTCAAAGTTAAATATCTTAGTGACACGAATGTTATTCATTTCAAAATGCTTTAAAATAAATCGAAAAGGAACCAAAATTTGATCCTGTGTAAGTCGATTTTTTGTTAGATTAATTTGCAAAATTACAGTAATTTAGTGCAATGCATAGTGTTTTCGATTATATTTTCCCTCATCGCTGTGTGAATTGTAGTAAAATAATTCATCAAAAAGAGATGCCGTTATGTTTAATTTGCTATGCCAATCTTCCCTTTACTCATTGGGAAATGGATAATGAAAATTTAGCATATAATTTGATTCGCAAAACTGCAGCGATAGAAAAAGGGACATCGATTTTAATTTATAAACATGGAAATGCGGTGCAAAAGCTAATTATGGCCAATAAATATTTTAATCAACCACATATTGGCGAATTTATGGCTGAATTAGCGTTTCCGGTGGTTGCTAAGGATCAATATGATTTAATTCTGTGTGTTCCCTCACACCCCAGAACGCTTCGACAGAGAGGCTATAATCAGGTGGAAAGGTTTAGTGAAGAGCTTTCAAAGAAAATGAATATTAAATTCGATAAGCATCTACTCAAAAGAACCAAAAGAAGAGATTCGCAAACTCATAAAAATAGAGACGAGAGATATAACTCATTGGCAAATGCTTTTGAGATATCTAATGATATAATTCAATATAAAAATATTCTACTACTAGATGATGTGCTTACTTCTGGAGCAACCATAAGCAGTTGTTGTCTATCAATTTTGAATAAAAAAGATGTAAAATTATCTATACTTACTATGGCCAAAGTAATGTAGGCATAGTAACAAGCTTACTAAATTAGGAATCAGCTGTGTAAACTATTAATTTGATTCTTGGTACACAATCTCTTCATCCTCGTTAATGAAGTGTAGTTCAAGATATTTAAAGGCATCTCGAGGCATAATTTTGATTTGAATCTTATATTTCCAAGCCCATTTTTTTCTGCGAGATGGAATTCCTTGTTTTATGTATGCTGCCACAAATGGGTGCATGTGAATCGTAAGTTTATTAGCAAGACCTTTTTCCGAAATCTCTTTAATTTTAGCTTCAATTCTATCCAAAATTACAATTGGAGCTTCTACCTCTCCATTTGGATTAGGGTTGGGTTCGTGAGTTTTAATCACCATTTGAGGGCGAACACGTTGACGTGTGATCTGAACTAAACCAAATCTACTTGGGGGTAAAACTTTGTGTTTAGCGGTGTCTTTACTCATTTCGCTTTTCAGAAATTCATAAAGCTTTTTCTTGTTTTTAGACTCTCTCAAATCTATAAAATCCACTACAACAATTCCTCCCATGTCTCTTAGCCTCAACTGTCTGGCGACCTCTTTGGCTGCTTTCATGTTGATGTCTAGTGCATTTTGTTCTTGCGTATCTTTGGATCCTTTAATGTTTCCAGAGTTTACGTCAATCACGTGTAATGCTTCGGTATGTTCTATCACCAGATAAGCTCCTTTGGAGTCAGGAATATTAACATTTTGACCAAACGCCTGTTTGATTTGTTTTTCGATTCCATAAGCCTCTAAAATTGGAGTTTGTTTGTTGTAGAATTCAACAATATCAACTTTTTCTGGCGCAATTACAGATAATAATCCTTTAATATCCTTAACCAATTCTTTGTCGTCAGATTGAATCTTAACAAAGTCAGCATTAAATTTATCTCTTAAGATAGTTTCAGCTCTACCTGACTCTGAATGAACGCATTTCGGTAGATTTTTAGTTCTTAAGTTTTCGTAAACACCTTTCCATTTTTCTGATAAATCAATTAAATCTTGGTGTAAATCTGCAACCTTTTTATTTTCCGCTACCGTACGAATGATGACCCCACAATTTTTGGGTTTAATGCTTTCGATAAGCATGGTCAATCTATCGCGTTCTTTTTTGTTTTGAATTTTTTGTGAGATAGAAACTCTATCCGAAAATGGCACCAATACCAAATATCTACCTGGAATGGCAATCTCTGAAGTAACTCTTGGTCCCTTCGTAGAAATAGGTTCTTTTACAATTTGAACAAGAATGTTTTGCCCTGGCTGTAAAACCTCCTCTAACTTACCATCTTTTTTGATGTCCTCTTCATTCCTGAAAGATTTAAGCAAATGAGTTTTGAACTTTCCATTTCTAACGATTTGTATATATGTCAATAAGGATTTTATTTGAGGTCCCAAATCATGATAATGAAGAAAAGCATCTTTTTTAGATCCAATTCCCACAAATGCAGCATTCATACCTGGCGCTAATTTTTTGACCTTAGCGAGGTATATATTACCAACAGTAAATTTTTGATTGGCCTCTTCTTGCTGGTATTCCATCAATCTTCCATCCTCCAGCAAAGCTATTTTCACCAGATCATCACTGGTGCTTATTACAAGTTCCTTATTCATATTGCGTCACAATAATTCAATCGAAAATGCACCATCTCTTGCGAGCGGTGCATTAATTTTTAGTACACGAAAAGAAATTATTTTTTCTTTTTGTGTCTATTTAGTCTTCTTCTCTTCTTTCTTTTGTGAGTTGCAACCTTATGTCTTTTTCTCTTTTTTCCGCTTGGCATAAATTCTTGTTTTTAAAATTAATCTACTTTTACATTCTTTTTTACATCCTCAACAAAAGTCTTAGAAGGCTTAAATGCCGGAATGTTATGTGCAGGAATTATAATCGCCTTATTTTTTGATATGTTTCTACCTGTTTTCTCTGCACGTGTCTTTATAATAAAAGATCCAAAACCTCTTAGGTAAACATTTTCTCCGCTTGTCAAGGCTTTCTTAACTTCTTCCATAAAAGTTTCAACAACTCTTTGGGTATCGTTCTTCTCTAATCCCAATTCATTTGAAATGTTGCTTACTATTTCTGCTTTAGTCATTTATATTTATTTAATTTGTTTGATTTTGAGTTTGCAAATATACGGACTTTTTATTAATTAAAAGCATATAACTATTTAAATTATGTCATTCATTCTCTTGCTATTAGATTGGTATCATGCCCATAAAAGACCTCTTCCTTGGCGTTTAGAAAGGAAGGTTTTTAACGTTTGGCTCTCCGAAATCATCCTTCAGCAAACACGTGTAAATCAGGGATTAAATTATTATGAGAAGTTCGTAAATCACTTTTCTGATGTTCATGAATTGGCAAAAGCTGATGAGCAGTTGGTACTCAATCTTTGGCAAGGTTTGGGCTATTATACCCGAGCAAGAAATTTACATAAAACAGCTAAAATAGTGTCAAATGAACACCAAGCTGTTTTTCCGCAATCTTTTGAAGGTTTAAAAAAATTACCAGGAATTGGTCCTTATACAGCTGCTGCAATTGCATCTATTTGCTACGATGAAAAAGTTCCAGCTATCGATGGAAACGCATATCGAGTCTACGCAAGATTATTTGCTTTGAATAAGGATATTAGTGACTCAAATGCGCATAAATTCTTCTTTAACTATGTGTTAGATATAATGCCTGATGAAAATACAGGAGATTTCAATGAGGCGATTATGGAACTTGGCGCAACTATTTGTTTGCCTCAGTCGCCCAAGTGTAGTCAATGTCCTATCGTTGAATCATGCGTTGCCTTTCAAACTGGTAGTATCGACAAATATCCTATCAAGACTAAAAAAGTTAAAGTGAGAAAACGTAATTTTCATTATTTCTTTGTTTTTGATGTTCAGACAAATGAATTTTTGGTTCAGAAAAGAGTGAACAAGGATGTTTGGCAAAATCTTTATGATTTACCCATGATAGAAACGAAGACCAAAAAATATGATGCATCTTTTATATCTCAGGATAAGGTGAATAAAGTAGCGGAGTTAAAACACATTCTCACGCACCAACACCTACATATTCAATTTTATGAATTTGTAGGTGGGATTGTAGATTTCCAACATTTAAGTAATCAAGATTATATCAGAATTAAAACAAGTGATATAGAACACACGCCATTTCCAAAGCCTGTAGCAAGTTTTTTAGCTGAAAAATTCCCAGAGATGGTGTAGTTATTGCTTGAAGATTAGCTCAATAACTTAATACGTATAGTCATGATCAAATTTAAAGATACAGGAAAAGGTCAACCAGTAGTTCTTTTGCATGGTTTTCTTGAAAACTCAAAAATGTGGAATGAATTCACTGAGGAATTGTCAAAAGAGTATCGTGTTATTAGCCCTGACTTGTATGGTCATGGCGATACGGCTTCTATACATGAAAAACATACCATGGAAATGCAAGCCAAAGGTGTAATAGAAGTTTTAGATCATTTAGGAATTTCATCTGCTGCATTTATTGGGCATTCTATGGGTGGTTATATAAGTCTAGCTCTGGCTCGTGATTATGCTGATAAGGTTGAAAAATTAGGCTTGTTTTTCTCTAGCACACTTCCGGATTCTGAAGAGAAAAAAGAGCAACGATTAAAAGCAGCTGAAACTGCTGAAAAGGATAAGGATAATTTTGTTAGGATTGGTGTTAAAAATTTATTCGACCAAAACAATCTTTCGAACTTAAGAGAAGAAATAGAAATCGCAAGGTCTTGGGCCTATGAAATGCCTTTAAATGGTGTTACTTCTGCTTTAAAAGGTATGCGTGAACGCGCTGATACCACAGAGGTGTTAGAAAAAGCTGATTATCCAATTCAAATTATTTTAGGTGAGTTTGATGGAGCTATTGATTTAGAAGAGTTCAAGATGGTTATTCCAAATCGAGAAAATATCAAATTAAATGTATTGCCGATTGGGCACATGGGGCATTTAGAAGCGCCAAAGGAAAGTTTAGAAATCCTAAAGTCATTCTTAAAACGATGAAATAAATTTAAGATAAAAGCATAAAAAAAACACTACTTTCGGGTAGTGTTTTTCTATTTTATCCTAGTTTTACTTCAACTTATAATCGAATAACTGTTCTCATAAACATATTAACTTCTCTATTTTTAATCATAGGAGGAGTTAGTTTTTTATCCGCTTGATTTATTTCGGAAATAACTTTCTGCATAATTCTTAAAGCATCTTTGTGATAAGATTCATCTCCACTTCTTACCATAAGATTCTCTATCGTGCCATCTCTTTTAATGGTGTATTCCATAGTGATATCTGTTTCTTCAGCAGATGTAGTCTTAAAGTTTAATTCTTCTTTAGCTTCAGCAATAAGATTTTGCATTTCATAATTAAAACATTCAAAGCCTTCTCTTAGTGTTTCTGTAGCCGTACAATTCGGAAATAAAGCCATTTTTGTAATTTGATTCGGGAAATATACTTCCTTTTCAAAATCAATTTTCATCACCGGTTTTAAAGCTTTTTTTGATGCTCTATGTGGTGCGGTATTTTCTGACTTTGAAGAAACTTGAGCCATTGAAAGAAAGGAACAACTTATTAAAAATAGGCATAAGAATTTTTTCATAAAAACTTACTTTTTGACTTTTCTTAATAATATTGAATAAACAGGGAAGTGGTCTGAGTATCCATTGGCATTGTAGGTGTCGCCGCCATACATTCTGTTAGGATAACCTTTATATGAACCTTCTCTACTCACTAAATATAAAGGTGAGAAAATCTCTGTTCTATACAACTGGTATGAATCATAATCATCTCCAACCAAGGAGCTAGAAGTCAAGATTTGATCAAATAAATTCCATCCATCTCTATAAGCTAAAGTTCCAAAACCTTTTTCGAACATGCTTCCAGTAGCATTGAATATATCACCATCTCTCACTTTTCTTTTCTTATCTACAGATTTTAAAACCTCTTTAATACTTGGAGAGTTAGGATCGTCGTTGAAATCACCAACTGCGATGATTTTAGCATCTTTATTCTCCTCACGAATTTCATTAAAAATAGATAACATCAGTTCTGCTGCGGCTTCTCTTTTGTGTGAACTAGCGGCTTCTCCACCGCTACGAGAAGGCCAGTGATTTACAAGAAAATGCATAGGCTCACCATCTAATAAAGCATCAACTCTAAGGATATCACGAGTGTAATCTCTTCTATTGTTTGTATTATATACCTCTAGCTCGTATTTATGCGTTTTAGTCACGACAACTCTGTCTTTTTGATAAATTAAACCTACATCAATACCTCTTTTATCTAAAGAGTTGTAGTGTACGATCCCATAGTTGAAAGGTTGTAAAAGTGGCATAGCGATCAAGTCTTCAATCACTTCACGGCTTTCTACTTCGGCAAGACCAACTACCACAGGAGCGGTTCCCGTAACATCCGCACCCATTTCAGAAATAACTTTACTCAAGTTTTTAAGTTTTTGGTTGTATTTGGTTTCGTCCCATGCTTTTGGTCCATCTGGCGTAAATTCATCGATTAGGATTAATTGACGAATCACCTTTTTGCCTTTAAGGTTTTCTTCTGTAAGTCTGCATTTACAATCTATCGTATCATATTTTGGGATGTCTTCTCGTTTAATATTAATGTGGTAGAATTCATCTTGATAATCCTTGTTACCGTCGATTAACCCAGCAGATGGGTAAATGTCAAATAAATTCTCTACATTGTAGAACCCAACAGTTGCAGCTTGGAATTGATTCTCTTGTGCAATTGTGAAATTTGAAATAAATAAGAAAACTAGCACTAAATATGCTAAGTCTTTCTTAAATTTGTAACTCGAAACTAAAATATTCATAATTTAAATTTTGTGATCTAATTTTATTCGTACAAAAATATAATAAAAATTTTCTTTCATGATAAGAATATGGTTAACGTTTGTAGTTTTACTTTTGACTACACAAATATTCAGCCAAACGAAGGTGACAGGTACGGTGAAATCCTCTATGGATGAGAAGCCAATGTACAACATTAATGTTTTGCTGAATCCGACAAATGTATCGGTTACAACAGACCGACTAGGATTTTTTCAATTATCGGATGTAGCACCGGGCGATTACACTATCGAGGTGAATCAAACGGGTTATGATTCTTTTATTCAAAAAATCACAGTAGGTGAGGAACCTTTAGAATTAGGAGATATTTTGCTTTCCTATAATCCGCAATCCATGAATATTGGATTGATTTCATTGTCAGATGAGGAATTGTCTTCAGATGAGTCAAGCTCTCAATCTTCTGTGGGGCTATTGTCTGCATCTAAAGACGTATTTGCTCAAGCCGCAGCTTACGAATTGGGTGCATACTGGTTTAGAACCAGAGGTTACGACAATAAGTACAGTGATGTTATGTTCAACGGTGTTCGAATGAATAAAGTTGATAATGACCGTGTTGATTTTGGTAACTGGGGTGGATTAAACGATGTAACTCGTTATCCAGCTGAGGTAACTTATGGTTTAGAGCCTTCGGATTATACGTTTGGAGATTTAGGTGGTGTTATGTATATTGATACAAGACCTTCAACCATGAGAACAGGAACCAGCCTTTCTTACTCTTTAGCAAATAGATCTTACCGTCAACGTGTTATGGCAACTCATAATACAGGTTTAAACAAAAACGGATGGGGTTTCATGGCTTCCGGTTCTAGAAGATGGGCTAATGAAGGTAGAATCGATGGTACATTCTATGACGCTTGGGCTTACTATTTAGGAGCTGAGAAAAAAATTAATGACCAGCATACCTTAAACTTAACTGTGATGGGTGCTCCCTACAGAAGATCAACCAACTCTCCTGCAACACAAGAGATTTATGATCTTATGGGTACTGGATACAATGCTTATTGGGGTTATCAAAATGGCGAGAAAAGAAGTGAGCGTATTAAGAAAAATCACGAACCAATGGGCCAATTAACACACCACTGGAACTTTAACGAAAACTCTAAATTAACCTCAACTATTTCGTACCAAACAGGTAAGAATGGTGGTTCAAGATTAGATTGGTATAAGGGTAATAATCCTTCTCCTATATATTATAGAAGAATGCCAAGTTTTGATGAATCTAGTTTAGCTGCATGGCAAAACAATGATACTTCTTTTACACAAATCAACTGGCAAGATATTTACACAGCCAACTTAAATCAGGCTGATGGTCACGGTGTTTATGCTTTAGTTAGTGATGTGAATGAAGATGATATTTTAGCCTTTAGTTCTACATTAAGAAGTCAGTTAAATGATAAAACAACTTTATTTGCTGGAGTTAACTATAAGTCAACAAATTCTGAAATCTATAGAGAATTAGATGATTTATTAGGGGCTCAATTCTACTGGGATATTGATGATTATGCAGATCCAGGACAGTCTGGTAACTACGATGAATCTAATCCTAACAGAAAAGCATACGAAGGAGATAGAATTCAATATAACTACGAAACTACGCACGATGTAATGGATGCTTGGGCCTCTGCTAACTTCAAAGTAGAGAAGTTTGATGTTACTTTAGGTGGGAAGTTATCTAACACTTCAATCCAAAGAAATGGGTTGTTTGATAACTACCAATACACGAATTCTTATGGGGAAAGTGAGAAGCATGATTTCTTAGATTATGGAGCAAAACTTCAATTAATCTATAAAATTGATGGTAGAAACTTCATTACTGCAAATGGTGCTTATTACACAAATGCTCCAACTGTGAATGATGTATTCCCACAAGGTAGAGAGAACAACTCTTCAATTCCAGATTTAGAAAGTACCAAAGTTTCTTCTGCTGACATTAACTATATCTTACGTGGATCTAAAGTTAAAGCAAGATTAACAGGATACTTCACTAAAACTGCAGACGAGGTAGAAACTTCATTCGGATATTTAGATTTTGAAGATGCTAATTTATTTACAGCAGAGGTTTTATCAGGAGTTGATAAGCAATACTTCGGAACTGAAATCGCTGTTGATGCACAATTAACAACTAGAATTAGAGCAAAGGCTGTAGCGTCCATCGGACAATATACTTATGCCAACAATCCAGATTTATACTATTTTTCTGATGACTATGCAGAAGAAGGAGGATATAGATATTTAGGAACGAGTTATTTAAAGGATTACAAATTGGCTGTTTCTCCTCAAAAAGGTTATTCATTAGGATTTGAATACCGCGATCCAAAATATTGGTGGTTTGGTGTTACCGGAAACTTCTTAGCTGATAACTATGTGGACATTTCACCATCTAGAAGAACAGATAGATTTATTAGAGATCAATACGGAGATTTATATCCACAAGTAACAGAAGAAGGATTAAGAAGAACTTTACAGCAAGAGAAGTTTGATGATCAATTTATGTTAAATGCTAATGCTGGTAAAACATTCAGATTTGGAGATTACTATATGGGAATTAGTTTAACTGTTAATAACGTATTAGATAATAAAGATTATAGAACAGGAGGATTTGAGCAGTTGCGCGTAGCAAATTACAACAACGCACAAGACGAAAACTATATGAAAACATTTGGTAATAAATATTGGTATGACCAAGGTTTAAGTTATTTCTTGAACGTATTCTTAAGATTCTAAATAAAAACTCAATAATTAAAGTAAAAAAATATAAAGATGAATAAATTTTTTAAAAACGTATTTATAGCAACTACTGCCCTTTTAACGGTATCTAGTTGTGTGGATAACGACGATTTTGATATTCCACCAGTGAATTGTAATGATCGTTGGGAAGCTAATACAGATATTGCAGCTGTTAAAGCATTAAACGATACAAGTACGCCACTCCAAATTACAACAGATTCTGTTTTAGAAGGATATGTTGTATCTAGTGACGAAACAGGTAACTTCTTTAAATCGGTAACTATTCAAGATTCTCCAAGCAACCCAAGCGCGGGTATGACAATTGAAATGGATGTTACAAATACGTATACTAAATTCCCAGTGGGAAGTAGAGTCTTAGTTGACCTTAATGGTTTATACGTTGCTAAAGATAGAGGATCTTATAAAGTAGGTTCTACATTTGATACAGATGGTGTTGTAAGAGTTGGTAGAATGGCTGAGGTAGATGCTTTAGCTCACGTTGCTGCTTCTTGTGATCCAGTTGTCGAAATTACACCTCAAAGTTTTTCTCGCATCCCTGACGCTTTGAACGAATCTAATGTTAATACTTTAATTAGATTAGAAAACGTTCAGTTCCAATCGGCTGGAAATGGTCAAACTTACTATGATGAAAATAACGCATTCGGTGGTGCAACCAATGTTGTTGTAGAAGATTCAGAAGGTAATACAATGGTATTAAGAACTGGTTCTTATGCTGATTTCGCTGCTGATGTTTTACCTGATGGTAGTGGTTCTTTAACGGCCGTTTTATCTGCTTACTCAAACAGTAACAACGTAACGCCTTCTACATACCAAATGTTTATTAGAGATACATCTGATGTTAACTTCGATCAACCAAGAATGGAAATCGTTAGCGGTATCGGAGCTATTGGTGGTGGAAATGCATCTTACGAGGCTTGTTATGCAGAGGATTTTACAAGCTTTAATGCTGACCTTGTTAACTTTGCTGATTATATCAACTATGCTTATAATGGGGATAGATATTGGACGGTTAAAGACTTTGGAAACAACAAGTACATCCAAATGACTGCATATAACGCAAATGCTGAAATTGAAACTTATTTCATTATTCCAGTTAACTTTAGTGATGCAGATACTTTCTCATTCAAATCTAAAGATGGTCACAACAATGGTGACCCACTATCTGTTTATTACACGACTTCATACCAAATTGGTGATGACGTAAACCCTGCTTCGTTAACAGATATTACATCTGAGTTTACAATCTCTACAGGTAATACAAACGGATACGGTGATACATTCGTTGCTTCAGGTGATTATGATTTATCAGGTATTACTGGAAACGGAGCGATTATGTTCAAATACTCTAGTGAAGGTGGAGTAACTACTACAATCCAGTTAGATGATATTATGGTGGTTAATAACGACGATCCAAACTGTGGAACTGATGATGGAGGAAATGGTGGAGTTGATCCAGAAGAGCCATCAGAAGATGCCGAAGCATTATTTGCTGGTTATAATTTCGAAAACTGGGCTGCGTTTACAGGTGGATTAAACAGTTTTGGTCTTAAAGACTATGCAACTCAAAGCGAAGGAACTGGAATTGATGGTAGTAATTCTTTACACATCTCTACCGATCCAACAACTACAGATGGAAACGATTATGTATTTACATCTTTAGCAATTGCTGGTCTTCCAACGGATTATTCTAAGATTAGCTTCTACATGAAAGGAAGTTCTTCTAAATCAGTTTCGTTAAATGTTTACAAAGCAGATGGATACTACAAGTTTAACTTAGGTGATTTAACCTCTAGTACTACAATTGTAGATGCTCCATCTAACCAATATACAGGAACTATTAATACAGGTGGAGAATGGGTATTGGTTACTTTAGATTTATCCTCAATCTCTGACTTAAACGTTTCTGATACATCTGAAGCTTTATTTGCTTTAAAGATTGGTAAAAATGCAGATTACGACTTACATTTCGATAACTTTACTATTGAGTAATTGAATCTAAGTTGCAATAAGCACTTATAGATAATAGAAAAGAGTGAAAGCTGTATGCTTTCACTCTTTTTTTGTGCTCTAAATTCAAGCATAAAAAAAGCGACTAATTCGACTTAGCCGCTCATGAATTTATGGGTTAAACGCAAATTAAAAGTTAGGTTTTCTCTTCTCTAAAAATGCAGTGGTACCTTCCTTAAAATCTTCAGCGTCGAACAACTCCCCGAAGGCATTAATTTCTGCTTCAAAACCTTTATCAGAATCAGATAAGTTGATAACTTCAATCGCTTTACTAATTGCTACTGGTGAATTAAAGGCGATTTTAGAAGCAATTTTCTTAGCTCGAGGCAATAACTCTTCCAAAGTAACCACTTCATTCACTAAACCAATTTGCTCTGCCTTCTCAGCTTTAAACATTTCAGCTGTCATAATAGCTTGCATCGCTCGTCCTTTACCTATTAATTTTGGTAATCTTTGGGTTCCACCATAACCAGGAATTAGTCCTAAAGTAACTTCTGGTAAACCTAAAAGAGCATTGTCAGAGGCAATTCTAAAATGACAAGACATTGCCAATTCTAAACCACCACCAAGTGCGTAGCCATTCACGGCCGCAATAACCGGTTTTTTAAGGTTTTCTATTTTGTTGAATAAAATCGTTTGTCCCACCTGTGCTAATTGCTGCCCTTGTTTGCCATCAAAATCCTTGAATTCTTTAATGTCAGCACCGGCTACAAATGCTTTTTCGCCACTTCCTGTTAGTATGATTACTCGAATATCTTTGTTAGTTTCCAATTCGCCAAAAGCATTGCTCAACTCTTCAATGGTTTCTTTGTTTAATGCGTTTAAAGCTTTTGGACGATTAATAGTAATCAATCCAATTTTATCCTCAGTTGATATTTCTAAATTATTATAAGTCATTTTTATTTTGATTTAAATTTATTTAAAGTTTCTTTCGTGAAGTCAGATAAAACTAATTTACCGCTCATAGCAGCACGCTGTGGCATAATTTCATCCCAATTAGCTGCATTTTCCCAAAAGATTGATTTTAAGTTTTGCATAGCCTCTGGACTATATTTAGAAAGTTGCTCGCTAAATTCTTGCGTAGCTGCTTTTAGTTCTTCTTCTGTTTTAAAGACTTTGTTATAAAATCCACTGTCTTTACACCATTCAGCTGAAACCCATTCTTTTGGATTTAAGGTTAATTCAGAAAAAGCATTTACACCGATTTTTCTAGAAATAGCTGGTTCTATCACAAAAGGACCAATCCCAATAGATAATTCGCTCAAACGAATACTTGCATTGTCCATAGCTAAGGCATAGTCACATGCGGCAACTATTCCAACGCCACCTCCAACAACTTTTCCTTCTACACAACCAATGATAAACTTAGGGCAGTTTCTCATGGCTAGAATTAAATTGGCAAAACCAGAAAAGAATTTTTTCCCGGTTTCAAAATCTTCAATCACTAATAATTCATCAAAAGAAGCTCCAGCACAGAATACTTTTTCACCAGCGCTTTTTAAAACAATTACTTTAGCCTCTTTATTTTGACCTAGTTCATCGATGGTTTTTATTAGTTTTTCTAACTGAAAAGTAGGGAAAGAATTTCCTTTCGGGTGATAGAATTCTATCGTAGCCACTCCATTTTCAATTTCATAATTTACGTATGCATCACTCATAAGTTAAAAGCATTTAATATTTGTTCATTTAATAATAATCTCAACATTTGTCCGTCTTGCTTGTTGGCATTTAAGAATCTCCAAGTACCCGCCGTTGATTCATCAGAAATTGCTAAATTCTGAGAACGGATCATAATGTCAAAAGTCTTGGTTTCTTCGTTATAACTTACATTGGCGTTAGAAAATGCCACTTTCAGAAGGTTTAAAGACTCTTCCGTATTTAAACTTTCCTCATCCTTAAACTTCAGTCTCATTAAGTTGTTATACTCAATCATTGCATATTTACCTCCATCTATGTTCTTAATATCGGATACTTGAATATCATAATTAGTTGGTAAAATAGCAATAGAGAAATCTTCATTGTCTAGCATTGAAGTCATTAATTCAACCATTTGCTCTTTGCTCGCAAATTCGAAAACTTTAGGGTAAGTATAATCCAAGACCACGGCAAAATCCTTATTCACAGAGTTTTCTATGATTTTTTCCATCATCGGTAGGATTTCGGATTTATCTTGTGCATGTAAACTCAAAGACAAGAAAATCATGCTGATAATGAGGAAGGATTTTTTCATATTTCCAAAGTTAAGTTTTTAATTATAAATTGAGAAGCTTAATTTGCACTGATGAATTTAAAAAAGACATGAAAGTAATATCATATAATGTAAATGGAATTCGCGCAGCGATGAAAAAAGGTTTGATTGAATGGGCAGCTACAGTAGAGCCAGATATTTTATGTATTCAAGAAACCAAAGCACATAAAGAACAAGTTGATTTAAACGTTTTAGAAAAAGAAGGATATCATCATTATTGGCACTCAGCAGAAAGAAAAGGTTATAGCGGTGTGGCCATTTTAACCAAAATTGAGCCCAATCACGTAGAATATGGAACTGGTGTTGAGCAGTTAGACGGTGAAGGTAGAGTTATTAGAGCTGACTTTGACGATTTTTCTGTTATTTCGGTTTACGTTCCATCGGCTAGTAATGTAGCGAGGCTAGGATTTAAAATGGATTTCTGCGAAGCATTTCTTAAATATATCGCAGAACTTCGAAAAACACATCCTAAATTGGTGATTTGTGGTGATTACAATATTTGTCATCAACCCATTGATATTCACGATCCCGTGAGATTAAAAAATACTTCTGGTTTCTTGCCTATGGAGAGAGAGTGGTTAACAAGATATATTGATGAGTGTGGTTTGGTTGATTCGTTTAGAGAATTTAACTCAGAGCCTGATCAATACACATGGTGGAGTTATAGAGCAAATGCGCGTAATAATAACAAGGGTTGGAGAATTGATTACCATATGGTGGCGGAGGATTTAAAGGATAATTTAGTTCGCTCGGTGCATTTGCCAGAAGCTAAGCACTCAGACCATTGTCCAATAATGCTTGAACTAGCATTTTAAAAAAGAGAAATATTTTTAAATATTTAATGATTTAATTTAACTGAAAAATTAGGGAAAATTATTCATTTTAGAATATTTTTCAAATCATATAATAGCTTGATTGAGAGAGTGATAATTATTTTAAATTTTAATTTCATTTATTTCCGTAATTTTGCAACTAAGAAATTAATATATGGCATGTAGTGGATGCAGTACAGAGAATGGATTGCCAAAAGGATGTAGGAATAATGGTGCCTGTGCCTCGGGAAGTTGTGAAAAACTTCCAGTTTTTGATTGGCTAGCGAATATGTCGCAACCAGTTGATATACTTAAATTTCCTTATGTGGAAGTTAAGTTTAAAAACGATAGAAAAGAGTTTTATTATAATATAGATAATCTACCCTTAGTGGTAGGCGATGTAATCGCAGTTGAGGCTAGTCCAGGTCATGATATAGGAAGAGTTTCCTTGTCTGGTGAATTGGTAAGATCTCAAATGAAACATCGCAAAATTAAACCTAGCGAGGCGCTACCAAAAATTTACAGAAAGGCAAACCAAAAAGATATAGATGTATGGCAAGCTTGCCGCGAGAAAGAGCATCAAATGATGTTAGATGCAAGAAGAATCGCGCGCGAGATAGGGCTAGAAATGAAAATATCTGATGTGGAATACCAGGGAGATGGTTCCAAAGCCACTTTCTATTATACATCAGAAACGAGAGTAGACTTTAGACAATTAATACGCGAATACGCTTCTGCCTTTAGGTGTAGAATCGAGATGAGGCAAATTGGTTTCAGGCAAGAGGCTTCTAAATTAGGAGGTATTGGTTCTTGTGGACGAGAGTTATGTTGTTCTACTTGGTTAACAGACTTTAGGTCGGTGAGTACTTCGGCAGCACGATATCAGCAACTTTCGATTAATCCTCAAAAGATTGCAGGTCAATGTGGTAAGCTAAAATGTTGTTTGAATTATGAATTAGATTCTTATTTAGACGCATTGAAAGACTTTCCAAGAACGGACTTATTGTTAGATACAGAAAAGGGAAAGGCCTATTGTGTTAAGATTGATGTTTTTAAGAAAGAAGTATGGTTGGCTTATCAAGACCCGAGATTATCGACTTGGTATAGTTTTAAGGCGGATAAAGTTCAAAAGTTCTTAGCCGAAAATAAGGCGGGAAAGCCTACCAAATCTTTAGAAGAACTCAACCTTGAATATAACGAAGTTGCAAGTAGTTATAATAAAGATATAATTGAAGAAAATTCGCTTCAACGTTTCGAAACGCCTAAGTCTAAGCGCCGTAGAAAAAGAAATAAGAATACTTATTCTAAAACTAAAAATAAGGCTTCGGATAAAACGAAGACAGATGGCACGACTAATGCTAAAAGAAAACCGAATAAAAAACGTTATAAAAAGACTAAACCCAAGAAAAAAGGTGATTAAATCAAGCTATCTAATAATTCTAGGAATATTTTTTTTAGCCGCTTGTCAGCAAAATAATTTTTATTTTGAAGAAGTGGCTAAGGTTGATTCTAGTTGGAAATCTACGGATACTAAAAAGTTTACGGTTCCCGTTAAAAATCCTGATCAAGAATTTACCATGTATTTCATTTTAAGAAATAATAGTGAATATGAATATAGTAATATCTACCTTTTTACTGAACTCAAATCCCCAAAAGGAGAAAGAGTTGTAGATACCCTAGAATATCAATTAGCTTATCCTACGGGTGAGTGGATGGGATTTGGAATGGGTGATATTAAGCAAAATACACTTGTTTATAAGGAAAAGATAGCGCTGAAGGATACAGGTGTTTATGAAATAAATGTTGCTCAAGCTATGCGCGAAAATGACCTTATTGGAATAGAAGATATCAGTTTAATGATTGAAAAAAACTAAGATGGAACAACCTCAAAACAAAAATAAGAAACGAAATCCGTGGGTGTGGAGATTCATTGCCCTATTTTGGATACTTCTATTATTAGGTGTTGGAGCAGTATTCGGAATTATCTATGGAACTTCTATAGGTATGTTGGGGCCTTTGCCCGATGTTAAGGATTTAGAAAACCCTGAAATCAATGTAGCTTCAGAGATTTACTCTTCTGATGGTAAATTAATCGACAAATTCGAAAGCGAAAAGAGAATTCCCATCAAATATGATGATATTCCTGAACATTTAATTCAGGCATTGTATGCAAGAGAGGATATTAGGTATAATCAGCACTCGGGAATTGACGGAGAATCAGTTTTGCGTGCTATTTCTAGTTTAGGTAAAGATGGTGGTGGAAGTACGATAACTCAACAACTTTCTAAGCAATTATTCACCAAGAAAACAGCTTCTAGTAAGTTAGAGCGTGTTAAACAGAAACTAAAAGAATGGGTGGTGTCGGTTCAACTAGAGCAGCGCTATACCAAGGAAGAGATTCTTACCATGTATTTAAACAAATTCGACTTTGTTTATAGAGCGAACGGTATTCAGGCTGCTGCTAGAACTTATTTTCAGAAAGATGTTCAAGACTTATCGGTAGGTGAATCAGCTGTTTTCGTAGCTATGCTTAGAAACCCAAACATGTTTAATCCATATAGTCAGCCAGAAGCCGCTAAGAAGGAGAGAAATGTAGTTTTAAGTCAAATGATGAAGTATAATTTTCTATCAGCTGCAGAATATGATGAATTAAAAGATGAGCCGATCGAAACAAACTTCTTAATGCTGAAAACAAGTGTTAAGGAAGCTTATTCTGCTTATTTTAAATATGCTATGCAGAGAGAGCTTCAGCAGTATTTTGAAGATTATGAAGAGGAATTTGGTGTCAAATATGATTTGTATCGAGATGGTTTGAAAATTTATACATCTATAGATTCTCGTATGCAGAGAATGGGAGAGGAGGCCATTAAGAAACATTTAGTAGGATTGCAAAAGCAGTTTTTTAATTCACAGAAAGGAAGGAGTTTAGCTCCATTTTATAACATTTCACAAAGTAAAGCACAAGATATTTTTGAGACCGGAATGAAACGTTCTTACAAATACCAAGAATTAAAGGCTAAAGGCTTAAACGATGAGGAGATTTTAGAGGAGTTCAACAAACCTAGAGAATCGGTTCAGTATTTTACCTGGGATGGAATTGAAAGAAAGGAGAATGTTTCTTGGATGGACTCAATTAAATATCATAAACACATTATTCAAGCTGGATTATTATCCATGGACCCTAAAGATGGTACAATTAAAGCTTGGGTTGGTGGTATTGATTGGGATTTCTTTAAATACGATCACGTTAAGCAAGCGAAAAGGCAGGTAGGATCTACTTTCAAGCCATTTGTTTACGCAACAGCGATTCATCAAATGAACTACACGCCTTGTCATAAAATATCAAACGATAGATTTAAAGCAGGTAAATGGGAGCCTCAAAACGCTGGGCGTGCTTATGGAGGATATTTGTCTTTAAGACAAGGTCTTGCACAATCAGTAAATATGATTTCTGCGAGATTAATCTCAGAAAGTGGACCAAAAGCAGTAATTCAATTAGCTAAGGATTTAGGTGTGGAGTCTGAAATTCCAGAAAACTTAACCATTGCCTTAGGATCTGCAGACTTAACATTATATGAAATGGTAGGTGCTTATAGCACGTTTGCTAACCAAGGAATTTATATTAAACCTGAATATATTTTATCTGTAGAGGATAAAAATGGTAAAATAATCAAAGATTTTGAGCCTCTTACGCGAGAAGTATTGAGTGAAGATGTGGCTTATACCATGGTGGATTTAATGAAAGGAGTAATCGAAATTGGTACAGGTAAAGGAATTAGGAATTACGGAATTACCGCTGAGGTAGCTGGTAAAACAGGAACCACCAACGAAGGTTCAGATTCATGGTTTATTGGTTTAACGCCCAACCTAGTTACAGGAGTTTGGGTTGGAAACGAAGATAGAGCTGCTCACTTTCCAGGGTGGCAATCACAGGGAGCGAAAATGGCATTGCCTATTTGGGCTTACTACATGAAGGACGTCTATGATCAAGGTTCAAAATTTGGGGTAAAACAAAGCGATAAATTCGAGAAACCACCAGGTATTGACGAGAGATGGGATTGTAGCTCATTACAAGGTTTCTATAACTTCGGAAACATTGGTTCGATGGACGATAACAAACCAAAAGAGCAACAACAGGAAAGGCAAAAAACGATTAATGAAATGCTATCTTCAGATAGTGACACTATCGACTTTAGTCAGTAAAGATCTTCTAATCTTATAATGTCGAAATATTTCATTCAATAATGTTTGTAAAATCAAATAATAATTCCTTATCTTTGAGATGTTGTTAAATTATAGTTTAACAGTTTTTTCATAGGTTTAGGTTAATTTAATAGGTTAGTTCCCTTTCAGCAATGGAAGGGAATTTCTATTTCAATCAATTTCGAAGTTTTAGCAATATCATTAAAGTTTAGGAATAGCCGCAATTAAGTCTGTTGTATATGGCGTTTTCGGTTTCTTGTAAATCTCATCAGCATCTCCATATTCTTGGATTTCACCATATCTCAAAACAATCAATCTATCGCTCATGTATTTTACAACCGATAAATCGTGAGATATAAATATATAAGTAAGATTGAACTCCTCCTTAAGCTGATTTAAGAGATTTAGAACTTGTGCTTGCACCGATACGTCCAAAGCAGAAACGCTTTCATCACAGATGATTATTTTAGGCTGTAAAGCTAGTGCGCGAGCAATCCCAATACGCTGCCTTTGGCCCCCAGAGAATTCATGAGGATACTTGTTTAAGGACTCTTTGCTTAAGCCAACTTTTTCTAATAACTCACCCGCTATTTGTTTTCTATGCTTGGCATTCTTTCCAATATTATGAATTAACATCGGCTCAGTAATAATTTGCATGATACTTTGCCTTGGATTTAAACTAGAATAGGGATCCTGAAAAATAATTTGAATATCTTTTCTAATGGATCTAATTTGACTTTTGCTTAATTCGGTTAAATCTTTCCCTTGATATAAAATATTTCCTTCGGTAGGCTTTTCTAATAATAGAAGAGTCCTGCTCAACGTTGTTTTTCCACTTCCGGATTCTCCCACTAAGCCTAAAGTTTCACCTTCATAAAGCTCAAAACTTACATCTTTAACAGCTTTAATCTGTTGTTTATGTTGAGAGAAAAACCCACCGCTTGTTTCAAAATATTTGAATAAATTCTTAATTTTTAAGATAGGTTCGGAGGAGTAAATCTTTTCAAACCTATTTTTTCTTTCCTCTTCGGTTTCTAAGGAATTATCGATTTCTACACCAGAAGTGAAATCACTAATGATAGGAAGTTTTTTGAGTCTTCCATCAAGTCTTGGTCGGCAGGCAATTAAACCTTGCGTATAACTTTGCTCTGGATGATTAAATATTTGCTGAACCAAGCCTTGCTCAACTACTTTACCTCGATACATTACAACCACACGATCACAAATTTCTGCGATTACACCCAAATCATGAGATATGAATATAATGCTCATATCTGAATCCTGTTGCAGTTCTTTTAAAAGCTCAAGGATTGAGCGTTGCACGGTAACGTCTAATGCCGTTGTGGGTTCGTCTGCAATAAGTAATTTCGGCTCAGAAGCTAACGCCATAGCAATCATTACACGCTGCTTTTGTCCACCAGATAACTCGTGCGGATATGCTTTATATATACGCTCTACATCAGGAAGCTTCACCTTTTCAAATAAAGATAAAACTTTAGATTTTGCTAACTTTAAATCTTGCTTTTTGTGTTGAAGAATATTTTCGATAACCTGTTGCCCACATCTCATGCTCGGGTTCAAAGAAGTCATAGGCTCTTGAAAAATCATTCCGATTTCATTTCCTCGTATGGATTCATTTGATTCTTGAGCTAAATCAATAATTCTGTCATCTAAACGAAAAAGAATGTTACCTCTCGTTTGAGCATTTTTGGGCAATAAACCCATAATGGCCAAAGAAGTCAAAGACTTTCCCGAGCCAGATTCTCCTACAATGCCCAATATTTCACCCTTTTTTAGCTCAAAGTTAATCTTATCGATAACTAATTTGTTGACGAAGGATAAGCTAAAGTCTTGTATTTCGAGTAAATGCTCCGTTTTCATGTTTCAAAAATAAGCATAAAAAAAGTCCCTCGAAAGGGACTTTTGTTTCTTATCTAATTTCAGGAATTATTTTCCTTTAATGATATTGTAGTTTACACCAATACCTGCGTTAGATACGTTAAAGTCGTTAGAAACTCCTGCGTAGTATGCAAAGATATTCCAATCGTTGTTGTGGTATCCAATTTCTGGACGGTAGTAGAAACCTCCATCAGCATCATCAACTCCTGTAATAAATCCATAACCTAAATCAGTTCCAATGAAGAAGTTTTGAGTTGGGTAATAACGGAATAAAGCTGCAACTGGAACCACTCCAAAGTCATCCACATCAACAGTACCAAAACCAGCAACGTCAATTTCTTTTCCAAAGTAATTAGTATAACCTGTAGCTACACCAATACCAAAACTCTCTAAATCCAAAAATTGGTATTTAGCGTCAACACCTAAGGCAAAAGAAGAAGCATCTCCTGCATCACCTACTGGAATACCAGCATGGATACCCAATTTAAGCCAGTTAGTACCTTCGGTTTGTGCATTAGTAAACGCAAAACCAATCATCAACATAAATAAAACACTTAATTTTCTCATAATATTTTTATTTGTATAGCCTTCTTTAGTTTCAAAGTATATGCCAAATAATTTCAAAAGTTAAAAAATTAACATAAATCATGTAAAATTAAATCGAGATTAATAAAGTCTAATAAGCGATTTCCTCAACACTATTACTCCTGATTTTTAATTATATCATTGTATAAAAATCCTTATCACATTTGTATTTAAGCTAATTGTAAGGTTTATTTTTTAATCATAAAATCACGTATTGTAAGATTTAAAGTAGTTAATTTTTAAATTAACCAACCTACATGAGATGTATCAATAATTGTTAAAAATGTTAACTTAAAAACTTAATTCAAGCTTAGTGGTGACGTAAATACATTAATAGATATAAAATGTCCTCCATAAATATCTATTGAAATTAAGTCCATTAAAAAAGCGACTGAAATTTCAGTCGCTTTAATTATTTTAAGTTTAAATTCAAATGAATTAAATCTACTTCTTGTTAACTTTCTTAATATACTTCTCTAGCGCCATGGCCATTGAAGGGGTTTCAGGAGTAGGAACTGGGATGTCTATTTTTAAACCTACTTTTTTAGCTTCAGCTACTGTTGTTTTGCCAAAAGCTGCAATCTTTGTGTTCTCTTGTTTAAAATCAGGGAAGTTCTCTAATAAAGATTTAATGCCTGAAGGACTAAAGAATACCAAGATATCATATTTAACGTCGGTTAAATCAGATAAATCACTGCAAACTGTATGATACATAATTACACGCTGCCAGTTCAACTTCTCAGAGTTCATTACTTTTACAATCTCTGGCTTCAAAGTATCAGATGATGGTAAAAGGAATTTCTCGTCTTTGTGCTTTTTTAGAATGGGCTTTAAGTCTGTAAAGGTTTTTCCACCAATATAAACTTTACGCTTTCTGTAAACGATATATTTTTGTAGATAGTAAGCTACTGCTTCTGACTGACAAAAATACTTCATAGCATCCGGCACCGGAAATCTTAATTCTTCCGCTAATCTAAAATAGTGATCAACGGCATTTCTACTGGTAAGTACAACCGCAGTAAATTTAGCTAAGTCCACTTTTTGCTGACGAATATCTTTGGCAGATAATCCTTCAACATGAATGAAAGGTCTAAAATCAACTGTTACTTTTTGGGTTTTACTAAGGTCGAAATATGGTGAAGAATCCGTTGTTGGCTTCGGCTGAGATACCAGAATAGATTTTACTCTCATAGTTTTCTTTTGGTTTTAATACTATCCATTCCAATGGTTTATAACATATAGAATAGGTAGGATTTCGAGCATGCAAAGGTACAAAATAAAATAATACGAACCATACAAGCCGTTTAAACCGTTTTTACGTAATTGAAAGATATACTCAAATAAATTCATGATAACTAAGATGCCTAAAGAGATGTAGAACATTATTTTTTGATCTACATCCGAATAATATAAAAACATGACCGAAACCAAGAGTGCCAATACGCCAAATAACCGAAAATAAATTTTAGCTTTTATAATATCCCGATAATATTCATCGAGGCCTAACAGGTAAATCAATAAAGTGTTAGCTATAAAACGTATAAATAGCCATAGAAAAACAATACCAAATAAATTAAACACAGGTGGCCAATCCAAAATATTCCAATTTATTTGGGTAAAAGGATAAAATACCAAACCTATGAGCATAATGAGCATTGCATTGGTCATTAAAGCAAATGGCAAAAAATTTTCCTGATTCTCTTGGAAAATTGTAAGTGTTCCCAATGAAGCATAATTACGCTGGAACATGATTCTCGATACTCCCAATAAGAGAATTATGCTTAATAAGACGATAAAAACCCACGAATTATCCGTGAAAGATCTTGCAATTGGCTCCAAATTTGAATTCTTTTACGGCAAATTTATGAAATTATCTTGTTAACCTTTGTTATCTTTGCGCGATGCCAGACAAACTAGTAATTATACCTACCTATAACGAAAAAGAGAACATCGAACGTATTCTCAATGTTACTTTGGAATTGCCCGATGCGTTTCACATTTTAGTGGTAGATGATACTTCGCCTGATGGTACCGCGAAGATTGTTGAGGATTTGATGCTTAAGTATCCGGGTAGACTGTTTCTAGAGGAACGTAAAGTTAAGGATGGCTTAGGAAGAGCTTATATTCATGGTTTTAAATGGGCCTTAGCCAAGGAGTATAATTATATTTTTGAGATGGATGCCGACTTTTCGCATAACCCAAATGATTTACCAAAACTCTGGAAAGCTTGTGTAGAAGGTGCTGATATGTCTATAGGATCTCGATATTCACAGGGAGTGAACGTGGTGAATTGGCCTATGAAAAGAGTATTGCTTTCTTACTTTGCTTCTAAATATGTTCGCTTTTTTACGAGCATGCCGATTCATGATACCACAGCCGGTTTTGTCTGTTATACGCGAAAGGCACTAGAAAGTTTAGATTTAGATAGGGTTAAGTTTAAAGGTTATGGTTTCCAAATAGAAATGAAGTACAAGGTTTGGAAAATGGGCTTAGAGGTTGTTGAAGTGCCTATTATATTTACGGATAGAACATTAGGCGAATCAAAAATTAGTAACTCTATTGTTAAAGAAGCTGTTTTTGGAGTGATTGAGCTGAGAATTAAAAGCATGTTAGGGCGATTATGAAAAAGCTTGTCATCTATATACTTATGTTCTTTAGCTTTTTGGCTTGCAATAAAGAAATGGAGAAGCCAGAGGATTTAATCCCCCGAGAAACCATGGTTTCAATTCTTAAGGATATATATGTTTTTAAACAAGTTAAGAATTATAGAGTTTCCAAAGATCTTCCTGCCGAGGAACAGGCTAATATCGAAGTGCTGAGAAAACATAATGTTAGCCTAGATCAATTTCAAAGATCTTATCAATATTATATTATCGATAATGCGGCGTATGACGTTTTATTAGATGAAGTTAAAAAGGAATTAGAAGAAGAACTTCCAGCTGAAGCTTTAGACGCTAAAGAGGTTGACAAAACACTTCCGCCTTCTGCTCAATAAGCTATTCTATAAGGTTTTATTTGCAACCAGTAATTTTCATTGAACATAATCAATAAAATAGGCGACAAATGAATGTCGCCTTTTGAAATTTAACTTATTTAATGGTCTAATTAACCGTGATTATTTAATAATAAACTTAGTTGCTGCCATTTGTTTTTCATTGGTATCATAAATCTGCAAGTTTAATTTTTGCATTTCATTTTCTAAGTAAACTTTAAAAATACCATTAGATGGATTAGGTAAAACTATCAATTTATTGTCAATTACTGGTTGAACTTCTTTCGTGCTCAACACTCCCAATGGATTATTGCTCTTGTACACTGCATAAGCACCAATTCTATAGTGTGGATTATAACCATCATTACAATCTGCACAAGTCACTCCACTAACACATTCCGGGTTATTTGGATGACAATAATCTACATAACCAAGCTCAAACTCATAATCAAAAGCAAAGCTTTCTCCAATATGTGGTGTAAGGTCGTATAAATATGGTTTTGCGATAGCGCCTGGACACCAACCAGCTCTAGCGTGATACCAAGTTCCCATTTGTCCTGTGCAACCGTCGGGGTTTGGATTACAAGTAACTCTCATGCTTTGATCGAAAGTGTTCACCTCATTTACGTTGAAATGATGATTTGCATAATAAAACTCAGCCGCATTACCCGTATTATTAGCACCCCAACCATGACCTGTAGTTACCACTCTGAAACTAGCCTCCTCCGTGCTCAAAGGTGCGTCAATAGTTGCTTGCGGGACAGGTTGTAAGTCCGATAAATCTCCAAAGTTATAAGTTCCATGCCATACTTCTTCTATTTCAGAGTATCTATATTCTGGCATTCCTTGGTAATAATGAAGTTTCAACTCAAGCTCCCAACCACCGGTTCCCCAAGTTTCTCCATCTAAGCTTAAATATAATTCATAGCCTTTTGCCTTATTATAAGAATTGTCCTGTCTAGATCTAATAGAAATTCCGTTAATGGGGTAAACAGCACCCATATCGATACTAATAAAATGCGGAAATTCAGCGGTGTAATTTTGCCATCTGGTATGCCAAAAAGTACTGTTGTTATTGTCAATGGTGTGAG
>CAZKJO010000013.1:0-46957 GCA_964553105.1 uncultured Weeksellaceae bacterium
AGGTAGTGAAGTTGCTAAAGAAATGGATGTGATCAATGTTTATGTTGGAGGAATTTCTAAGTGTAATAATACGTAAAGTAATTTTTAAAGAATTTAATTAATATATGAAGCTTCGACTAAGTTTGAATAATTCTAGGCAATAAATGCTAAGTTTTTCTGCAAAGAATTACCCATGTTAAAAGTAACCCCTTATTAAGAATAAAAAACCTAAAACAAAACTATGAAAGCAAACGAACTACCTATTAATACCTTTTTACAAGCTCCAAATGTGCAATTTGTAATTCCAGTGTATCAACGTAATTATGATTGGACGAATAGTGAATGTAAAGAGCTACTCAATGATATTATTGCTGTAGAAAAAGAAAATAGAGGAACACATTTTATTGGTAGTATTGTTTTTATTCATGAAGGAACTTATAGTACAAGTGAGGTAAAAGAACTGGTTATTATAGACGGTCAGCAAAGACTTACCACAATCAATATTTTGTATGTAGCTTTATATCGTTTTGCAAAGGAGAATGCTATGCAGCAAGAAGCCGATATGTTGCATAATATGTACTTAATAAATCAATATGTTCAAAAGGAGTCAAGTAAATTAAAGTTAAAGCAGACCGATACCAATTCATTAGCATTTAAAGCCATATTACATGGTACAGAAAATGAATTTGGGAAGTATTCCAACGTCATAGAGAATTTTAATTTTTTCAAATTAGCCATTACAAAAGATAGTTTTCACACGATACTTAATGGTTTAAAACGATTGATATTTGTCGAAATATCTTTAGAAAGAGGTAAAGATGATCCACAAAGAATTTTTGAGAGTCTAAACTCAACAGGATTAGATTTGTCTCAATCGGACTTGATTAGAAATTATATTCTAATGGACTTAGATCCAAAAAGTCAGCATAAAGTATTTGAACAAATATGGAATCCCATCGAGGAAAATGCTCGTGATTTGATAAAACAAAAATCTAAAGTTTCTGATTATATTCGAGATTATTTAACCCTGCGAAACAAAAAGATTCCTAATAAAAGTAAGGTTTATCTAGAGTTCAAGAAATTATATGCTATAAAAGATGAAGCATATCACCAGGAGCTAGAAAATATAAAATCACTTTCTACACATTACAAGAAGTTTATAAATCCGTCTACGGTACAAGATCCTAACTTAAGAAGAGAGTTAGAATACATCTCTCGTTTAGAAATTAATGTTGCCTACCCATTTCTATTGCAGGTATTTGAAGATGCTGATAATGGATTAATTACAAATGAAGAATTAATTAAAGTTTTAAAACTTATTCAGACCTATTCTTGGAGAAGGTTTGTAGTAGGCTTACCTACAAATGCACTGAATAAAATTTTTATGACATTGTATTCAGAAGTAGATACGGAGGAATATTATGATTCAATCGCATTAGCTCTAGTTACAAAACGAGGTAGCGCTAAATTCCCTACAGATGAGGATTTAAAAACGGCCTTAAAGGATAAAGACCTCTATAACATTCAGTCAAAAAACAGAAACTATATGTTCGAATTATTAGAGAATTTTAATAATCGTGAACATGTAGATACTTCTAATGATAAAATTACGGTTGAGCATATTTTCCCTCAAAATCCCAACGAAGAATGGTCTAAAGAAATAACCCCAGATGACTACTTTTTGTTTAAAGAAAAATATATTAACACGATTGCTAACCTTACCCTATCGGGTAACAATGGAGCATTAGGAAACAAGTCCTTTTCTGCTAAAAAAGAAATGAACCGACATGGTGCAGAACAGGGGTATATCTATAGTAGGCTTTGGCTCAATGATTTTTTAAGATCTATTGATAGTTGGGATATAGCTAATTACGAGGAGCGATTCGATATAATATATGATAGGTTTTTAAAGATATGGGAATACCCAGATGTAGTTATACCAGTTTCAGAAAATACAGAAGAACAAAATATCTTTGATGCAGAATCACCTACCTATAAAAAATTAGAGTATTTTATTTTTGAAAATACTAA
This sequence comes from uncultured Weeksellaceae bacterium, assembly GCA_964553105.1. Taxonomy (GTDB): domain Bacteria; phylum Bacteroidota; class Bacteroidia; order Flavobacteriales; family Weeksellaceae; genus Profundicola. The sequence continues at coordinate 2,011 of CAZKJO010000013.1, forward strand.
AGTAGAAGAGGAAGCCATTTCACGCATGTTTATGTACGTTCTTGAAAAGTTATATGAAAAGAATGCACAACTCCTATTAGGAGCCTCTGATATATGTAAAATATCGAGAGATACCTCTAGTTTTAGATATGCACAAGAACTTGTGAGTGGATATTATCTTGAGGCAAATTTAGATAGTAGTTCAAAGTTTAGTATCATTAAAAAATTTCTAACATTATTTGAACTAGAAGATGAGTTAATGATAAAATATGCTGAGAGTGAAAACGCTTCTGGTTCTGTTACAAATAGGCATACTGTTAGAAGATCGTTTTGGAAACAATTGTTACCTCAAATTAAAAATACGGATTTATTTGAAAACGTGAACCCTACTAAGGATCATTGGTTAAGCACGGGTGCTGGTATTAGTGGTTTAAGATATACATTAATAATAACGGGTAAATATGTAAGAATAGAACTAGGCATTTCTAGTTCAGAGAAAGCAAAAAATAAACGCTACTTTAATCAACTTCTTAGCAAAAAAGAAAGTATAGAAGAAGCTTTTGGAAGACCTTTAGAATGGGAAGAGTTAGCAGAGTATAAAATGAGTCGTATTAAACACGAGATGACTGGCGTTAATCTATTTAATGAAAACGATTGGGAAAAGATGAATCAATTCATCGTTGAATATTTACCTAGATTTGAAAATGCTTTACAGAACCCTATCAAAGATTTAAAGTAATAAACATTTCTATTCATGAAATCATGAATTGTAGATTAAATAACTTGGATATAAGTGTAAATTATTTTTATCGAAACAAAAACACCCACTTTTACCAAAACCGGGTGATTGAGTGTGATTTTTGTTACAATTTTTAATAATCTTTCAGGATTAACTTCGTTGATCCCGAATGAGCTCCCAAGGTCGAAATAGAAAATCTCATAAATTTCCTGCGGAAATTTCTTTAAAAATAAAAAGCCCAATCCACAAATTTGAAACAAGTTTCATTTGTTGATTGGACTTTTTATTGTGAGATTTTCGTATTCTCTAGTGGAGTCGGCGGGATTCGAACCCGCGTCCAAACAAGGAAGTAATAAACTTTCTACATGTTTAGTCTTTTCTTTAATTTTCGTGTGCAGTCTGGGTAAAGACACCCTGGCTAACACCTTAGTTCCAAAAATTTCGAATAAAAGTCGGAACTCCTTTTATTCTATCTCCGTATTTCTGTGCCCTAGATTCGGAAGCCACGGTGAGCGGGCGTCCGTAGGACATTTAACGTCCCTACCTTGTAGGGAAAACGCCAAGACTTACTATAATTCAGTCGATTAGGCCGCTAAAGCGTAATTGTTGTTGCCAGTTAAAAAGTTGAAATGTCTGTTTAGCGTGAGTGCATAACGTTTCACGACATGCTTATTTACTAATTCGGCTTGCTGTCTAAACCAGTCGACCCCTTTTGTTCAATGAACTTCTTCCATCTTTGTGGATCAGCATGCAAAGTTACAATTTCTATACCATTAATCTAGTGTGTATGCTTTTTTTCTTGAAATTTAAGGATGTCAGACGAATGCTCAATTAAATGAATTGGCGCTTCTGGGTGTTTTTCAATCATTTCCAATACACGAGCGTTTTTCTTGGCTTTATCGCCCCGAATGTATATATGATCGATTCGGTTGCTGTATTTGGTAAAAAGCTCTAAATAAATATCTGTATCACTCTCTGTAGCATCTCCAATTAAGATGAAATTTTGTTCCTTATAGAATTCTAATAAATGCTCTAAGGTGTTCATTTTGTGATTCCTAAAAGCTTTTAATTCATCGCCAAATTTTAATCCAAAGTCTCTCAGAAATAGAGGTCCCATCGGTATGTTTTCAAGCTTTAAAAAGTTGTGCAACATGTCATATAAATTCCAAGGACTGTTACTTAAATAGAAAATTGGGTTGACTTTTTTACCTTCTTTATTTAAGCTTAAAGTATGTAAAACCTCAGAAATATCTTCAAATGGCATACGTGCATGAACATTCTTAAATAATGTATTATACAGCATTTTAAGCTTTAAAAACGAGTTAACGTTGGTTACTAGCACCGTGTCATCAATATCGGACACAATGACATGTTCGGTGTCGCGATGCGGCATTAGGATTCCAATGGTATTTTTTACAGTTTCACCTTTTTCATTCTTGAAGTTGGGTGTCATAATGTGCGCAGCATCCCATTCGAGAAATTCCCCATTTGTTGGTTCTTGTTCGATATCCAATTCAACTTCAAAATAACCATCGTCGTCGGTATAAGTTTCAATGATTTGTTCTTGATAAGTAATAATCACTTTGGCAAATTTTGCTTCGTCGGAGGCAAAACTCTTGAGATTATTAATCAGATTATCTAAGGTGGAATTTTCTTCCATTTCAATGATTCCTTCATCTTCCAGCACTCGTCCTTTGATATGGATTTTGTGCTGATTGGCGTAGGAGAGATAAGGTCGAATCCGCATAGGATCTTCATCGAACAACTCTTTGGCGAAAGATTTTACCTCGAACCACGATTTTTTTAAAAACTTATCCATTGAAATATTTTTCTTTTATGTATTGAACTTGTGGCAAGTAACTTCTACCAAATATATTAAGATGAATTAATAAATAATAATATTGCGCCAGTTCTATTTGCGTGTCCCAATTTGAAGTACCCACTGTTTTTTCTCGATAGGCTTCAAAGAATTCATCATCAAAACCTCCAAATAACTTGGCCATCCCAATATCCATCATAGGATGTCCGTAGTAAACAGCTGGATCTATTAAAGCAATTTTCCCTTCAGCATTAATGATATAGTTTCCATTCCATAAATCTCCATGAATTAAAGAAGGTTTAGTTTCATTGAATTCATTTTCAATAACTTGTGTAAAGTATTTTTCTTCAGGAATATCAACTTTTGAAATTAAACTTTGATTAACAGCTAATTGATATTGTGGGAGAATACGATGTTTCCAATAAAAGCCTGACCATGAGGTTTCTAAATGATTGATTTGAGTTAAAGTTCCTACATAATTATTAGAAGCAAATCCAAATTGTGGAGCTCGATGAGAATGCAAGTGCGCTAATTTTACACCGAATTCTTTAAAGGTATTAGCATTTGCATTCCCCGGAGGAATAAATTCCATCAGTAAATATGCGAATTCCCCAATTGAACCAACGCCAAGAACTTCAGGAATAATAAAGCTTTGTGTGTTCCCTAAAGTATTTAAACCAACTTCTTCAGCTAAGAATAAATCAATTTTATCACTCGTATTTAGTTTTAAAACAAAATCTCCCTGATTGGTTTTTAATTTATACACTTGGGAAATACTACCACCCGAAAGTGGCTCATGTTCAATGATTTTAAAGTTAAATATATCTTCTAAAGTCCGAAAAACTTCCATCATAAACTCGGAAAATTATCTTCAATCAGTTTTAGTGCAATTTCAAATGGCGTAATTTCATCTTTTTCTAAAGCATCTCTATTATTTTCGATTTCCTTTTGAAGAACAGTTTTTTGCTTTAATTTCTTAAGAATCAATTCTTCTAAATAATCGTCAATACGTAATAGTTTTTGTTCTTGACGCATTTTTTCAAAATATCCATTGCTTTGGATTAATTGATAATACGCTAAGATTTTATCCCAAACTTCGTCGATACCGAGATTAGCAAAACCACTTCCTTTTAGGATTTTACGTTTCCATCCTGAATCCTTTGAAGGCAGAAATTGCAAAGAGCGATGCATATCCATTTTGGTGTCCTGAACGATTTTTGGATCGTATAAATCGGTTTTATTAAGAAAAATAACATCTGCCATTTCCATGATGCCACGTTTAATGCCTTGTAAATCATCGCCAGTACCAGAAACTTGAAGGAATAAAAAGAAATCTGTGATATAGTGCACCAGGGTTTCAGATTGACCAACACCCACAGTTTCTACGAGAATCACATCAAAGCCAGCAGCTTCACATAAAAGAACAGCTTCGTAGGTGCGCGCCGTAATTCCACCAAGACTTCCGCCCGTTGCAGTTGGACGAATAAAAGCTTGATCGGATTTAGAAAGATCTTCCATTCGGGTTTTATCCCCCAAAATACTTCCGCCTGACAAAGAGCTACTCGGATCCACCGCCAATACTGCCACTTTTAAGTTTTGCCGGATTAAGAACATACCAAAAGCCTCTATGAATGTACTCTTACCAGCACCTGGAACGCCTGTAATGGCAATTCTCTTGGCTTTTCCAGTGTAGGGCATCAGCTCATGAATAAGCTTCTGAGCAAATAGTTGATGGTCTTCTTTCTTGCTTTCTGCAAAAGTGATAGCACGACTTAGGGCCGTTAAATTACCAGCTCTAATTTCAGTAGATATGTCGGGAATGGATGTAAAGTTCAAAACTTATTAAAATTATCTTAATAACTCTTTTGCTAAGATATAATTTTAAATAGAAAGGCAATTATCTTTGCAACATGAATTGGCGAAAATTATTGTTACCCTTTTCCCTTGTTTGGTGGATAATTACGGGTACTAGAAACACGATGTATAGTGCTGGCATATTGCCGTCAAAGAAGTTTAATAAACCGATTATTGTGATTGGTAATTTATCTGTGGGGGGAACGGGTAAGTCACCTCATGTGATGCATGTTTTAGATATTTTAAGAAATTTCTATAGCGTGGCATCCCTCAGCAGAGGCTATGGTAGGCGTACCAAAGGCTTCAGAGTGGCTAATTATGATTCCACGGCTTCTGAGATGGGAGATGAGCCAATGCAATTTTTTAATCGATTCAAGAATAGAATTATTGTTGCCGTAGGAGAGGATCGTGTTCAATCTATCAAGGAATTGTTTAAGTTGTTCAGGCTAGATGCTGTAGTATTGGATGACGCATTTCAGCACAGAAAGCTTAAAACAGATATGAATATTGTCTTGACCGATTATAGCCATCGTTATACCAAAGATTATTTATTGCCTGCAGGTAATTTGAGAGAATCTAGACGTAATGCCAAGCGCGCTCAAATCATTATTGTTACCAAATGCCCAGATGATTTATCGGAGGAGGAAAAGAAACAGATTCGTAAGGAATTAAAACCTACAACTAAGCAGCATATCTTCTTTTCACGAGTGAAATACGCCGATCAATTAGAGCATAGAGAGTTTCCAATATTATTAGAGAAATCAAGGCATCTGAATGTGTTGAGTATTACTGGAATAGCTTCTCCACAGCCTTTTATAGATTATTTAAAAGCAAACTTTAATCAAGTAAGAGAATTAAATTTCCCAGACCACTATGTGTTTAAGGAAGATGACGTAAGAGATATTGTCACGGCTTTCAATCAAATCGAAGGAGAAAAGATCATTCTAACCACCGAAAAGGACTACATGAGATTACGCCATGAGTATTCGATTGTGGATAATTTATATTATCTTCCCATTTCAATTGAAATTGACAAAGAAGAAGAATTTAATCATTTAATATTTAGTTATGTACAAAGTTTTCGAAGCGGCAACTGATTACCTAAAAGCAAAATTCACGGAAGGAACTCCTGAATTTGCAATTGTTTTAGGATCAGGTTTAGCTAAGCTAAAAGATGAAATAGATGCTATCACCAAGATACCTTATCAAGATATTCCAGATTTCCCACAAACAACGGTTAAAGGCCATAGCGGAGAATTAATCTACGGAAGATTAGAAGGAAAATTGGTTCTTTTGATGGCTGGAAGATTCCATTATTATGAAGGATATACTATGAAGGAAGTTACTTTTCCATTCAGATTATATCATTTATTAGGGATAAAAAATTTAATAGTTTCTAATGCATCGGGTGGTGTAAATCCAGACTTTAAAGTAGGTGATATAATGGTGATTACAGACCATATTAATATGTTTCCAGAGCATCCATTGCACGGGCCTAATTTAGATAAGTTTGGGCCTAGATTCCCAGATATGTCTAAGGTGTATGATAGAGACTACATTAAAACTTTTGAAGATGTAGCAGCTCAAGAAGATATTAAGATTCATAAAGGAGTTTATCTAGGATTACAAGGACCTACTTTTGAAACTCCATCCGAATATGGAATGATTCGTATTTTAGGAGCTGATGCTGTAGGAATGAGTACCGTGCCAGAGGTGATTGTAGCTAGACACCAAGGAATGCGAATTGCTGCTTTATCTGTTATTACAGATTTGGGTGGACCTGATATCGCTTATCCTGTTTCGCATGAGGAAGTATTAAACGCTGCTAATGTTGCGATGCCACATGTGGTGAAATTGGTAAAAGGATTGGTAAGAGCTTAAATTCTTAAAGCTTAAAATAAAAAACTCCTTTGATGTTAAATTCAAAGGAGTTTTTCTATGGAATAAAACTTAAATTATTTTTTCTTCATTTGATTAGGGATTACCACTATTGGTATTTTAGCATCTTTAATTACATCTCTACAAACACTACCAACAAAGGCTTCATAAAGTGTTCCGTGGCCCTTAGAACCAATCACTATGGTATCTGCATGGGTTTCGTCTGCTTGTTCTAAAATAGTATCCACCGGAATTCCTTGTTTCACCATAGATTCCACTTGAACTCCCTCAGCGGCTACAATTTCTTGTAATTTGGTCAGTTCTTTGGCATCTTCTTCTAAAGCAGTTTTCTCTAACTCTGGCAGATATTGAAAGCCTACATCACCAATTATAAAGCCAATGTCTAGGCTCACGACGTGTAATAAAATTAGTTTGCCACCAGATATTTTTGCCACCTTAACAGCTTCCATAGCTATTTCGTGGGAAAAGGGAGATAAGTCGACTGGTACTAGGATAGTTTTCATAGTAATGATATTTAATATTTTTAAAGTTACGATATTTTTCTAATATTCAAACTAAGATTGCTTTGATGATTTATTTGATTTAAATTTGCTTTTATGCAGATAAAATTTACTTCTTATTTAGTTTTTGTTTTAATTTTCTTGGCTTCTTGTGGTACAGTGGGTAAAAAATCCAAAGTAGATAATTCGGTGAGCGGTAGAGCCAAAACCGTTTTGCAAGAGGCGCATAATTATATGGGAACGCCTTATAAATATGGAGGTGTAACCAAAAGAGGAATAGATTGCTCTGGTTTGGTTTTACAATCTTATAAGAAAGTAAATATTGATTTACCAAGAATTACGCGTGATCAGGCTAAACATGGAATGAAAGTGAAATTAAGAAATGTGCAGCCAGGTGATTTATTGTTTTTTAATACTTCTGGAAGTAAAATTTCCCATGTTGGAATTGTAGATCATATTAAAAATGATGAAATATTCTTTATCCATGCTTCCACGTCAAAGGGTGTAATGGTCAGTTCATTAGAAAACACCTATTGGAAACCAAGGTTTGTTAAAGCTATTCGTTATTTGCATTAATTTCTCTTAATCGTAAGCGAACCTTTAATAGTTCTACCATCGTTTACTTCTATTAAATACCAATACTCACCTGAAGCTAAAGGTCTTCCTTTATTCGTTCCATCCCACGCAAATATATCAGAATTTTCAGGAATGGTGTGAGTATACCTTTGTACGCCTAATTGATCGTAAATACTAACTTTCGTATTAGGATAATGTTGTAAACCTTCAATATACCAAGTGTCATTCATACCATCATTATTGGGTGTAATCACATTGTAAATCTTAAAAATAGCATACGGGATTTCCTTAACAATACAGTTTAAATGGTTCTTAACATAAATAACACCTTCTCCAACGTCCACATTATTAAATACGGGCTGAGCTTGATAATTTATATTATCGATAGAGTAGGTGTAATCACTTTGATTCCAGATATCATATAATCGAACACTACCTGCTTGATCATTTACTTCGATTTTGTATTTAAACTCAATATCAGGAAGGATATAAGGAAAAGCTTGACTATTTCTACAGCCTGTAGAAGACATAGCACGCACTGAGTAATATGCCTCGGGCATATCATCAGTAATATTCAAACTAGCTTGGGTTTGTCCCACCATAGCTACACCATCTTGATACCACTGATAGGATGTGGGAACAAAATCTCCTAAGCTCACCGCCGATAATCTTAGATTTTCTGAACAAGCTGCTCCAGAAGCTTCTAATATAAAATCCTCACTCTTTTTTTGAATACTCACATTATCATAAGCTAAGATTTTTGTTCCAAAGGCTTCATAATAAGTGTAAGGTATGCCAGAAGCTAAGCCTATAACAATAGCTGAAACATTTTCGTCTACACTAAACTCCATGCTTAGTTTTTGCCATTCATGTTTAGGGTAAAATGGTACACGAGTTAATTCGCTCCAGTCTTCGTGATAATCGGGATACCTAGCATATTCTAAATCGAAGCTTCGGAGGTTTCCATTTTTACCATATAGACCTATCTCCAATTGAGGCCAATCAAAGTTGTCATTATGATTAAGTCTATAAATGAAAAAAGAAAAAATATAAGTATTGTTGGGCGTAAGTGCTTGATCTAAGTTAATTCCAAAGAAATCCTTATAAAAATCTAAATAAGTTTGGTCACCACCATTGGCTAAGTTGGTAATCTTACTTTGGGTTGAGACCACGCCTTTTCCCGAAGGATATGGATAAGAAGGAATTTGAGTAAAAGCATCCCAATGATGATAACTCGCTCTTGCGTAATGAATATCGTATGAATTGGTAGGGTTGATCCAACGTGTGGCTAAATGAATTTGCTCTGGACCAGAAGGAAGCTCTTCATATTGTTCAAAATCCCCATTAGGAATAAGGTTTTCATTTTCAATACATTCACAGTCTGAATCATTAAGATCGATAAAGCCATCTCCATCATCATCTATAGCGTTTGTACAGTCCTCTTGTGCATGGAAAAGCACTGAAGTGAAAAGAAAACATAAAAAAAGTAAAAATTTCAAAGCTTTAGAATAAGAGCACAATTTAGTGATTTTTAAATTATAAACTTTCTTGATTATATATTTTAAAATTAAATAAATATGATTTTAATTCAAGTGTTTAATCCTACCACCAAAAAAAGAGCACTTATTCTAATTTAAAATAAGTGCTCTTTTTTTATAATGATAATTTCATTTTAAGCTTCTAAGCTTTTGACATCAATGTGTAATTCTTCTAATTGAGCCGCATCAATACTAGATGGCGTGTTGATCATAACATCGCGTCCTGCATTATTTTTCGGGAATGCAATATAATCACGAATTGTTTCAGATCCATCTAAAATTGAAACCAAACGGTCAAATCCAAAGGCGATACCACCATGTGGAGGAGCTCCATATTCGAAAGCATTCATTAAGAATCCAAACTGTTTTTGAGCTTCTTCTTTGGTGAAACCTAATAAATCAAACATACGAGATTGTACTTCTTTGTTGAAGATTCTGATCGAACCACCACCGATTTCATTACCGTTAAGAACTAAATCATAAGCATTGGCTCTAACTTCTCCTGGATTGCTCTCTAACAAGGCAATATCTTCGGGTTTAGGAGAGGTGAATGGATGGTGCATTGCATGCCATCTGTTGCTTTCTTCGTCCCACTCCAATAGAGGGAAATCTACAACCCAAAGTGGAGCAAACTCTTCTGGATTTCTTAAATCAAGACGTTTTGCCATTTCCATGCGTAATTCACTCAATTGCTTTCGTGTGCTGTTTGCGTTACCCGCCATCAATAACATTAAATCTCCTGGTTTAGCATCCATTTTCTCTGCCCAGGCTTTTAAATCTTCTTCAGCGTAGAATTTATCTACCGACGATTTGAAAGTTCCATCTTCGTTATATCTAGCCCAAACTAGACCATTAGCACCGATTTGAGGACGTTTCACCCAATCGATTAAAGCATCTACTTGTTTTCTAGTGTAACTAGAACAACCTGGAGCAGCGATTCCAACGATAAGTTCTTGTGCATCAAAAACATTGAATCCTTTGCCTTTTACTAAATCGTTCAACTCTGCGAATTCCATCCCAAAACGAATATCGGGTTTGTCGTTACCATAGCGACGCATAGCATCTGCATACGTCATTCTTGGGAATTTGTCGATTTGTACACCTTTCACTTCTTTTAAAAGATGTCTGGTCAATCCTTCGAAAATATTTAAGATATCTTCTTGCTCAACAAACGCCATTTCACAGTCTATTTGTGTAAATTCTGGTTGTCTATCAGCTCTTAAATCCTCATCTCTAAAGCATTTTACGATTTGATAGTATTTGTCTAAACCACCTACCATCAATAATTGCTTAAAGGTTTGAGGTGATTGAGGTAGAGCATAAAACTGACCTGGATTCATTCTAGATGGAACAACGAAATCTCTAGCACCTTCTGGCGTAGATTTAATTAAAACAGGCGTTTCAACTTCTATAAAACCATCATTAGCCAAGTATCTTCTTACTTCTTGTGCTACTTTAGAACGAAAGATTAATTTGTTTTTAACCGGGTTTCTACGAATATCTAAATAGCGATATTGCATACGTAATTCTTCGCCACCGTCGGTTTCATTTTCAATAGTGAATGGAGGTAATTTAGCCTCGTTTAGGATTTCAATTTCTTTGATTAAAATTTCAATTTCTCCTGTTGGAATATTAGGGTTCTTAGAAACTCTTTCGATTACTTCTCCTTTAACACGTATCACATACTCGCGACCAAGTTTTCTTGCTTCTGCAAATAATTCTTCGCTGGCTCTATCTTCGTCTACTACCAATTGCGTAATTCCGTAGCGATCCCTTAGATCGATCCACATCATAAAACCTTTATCGCGGATGGTTTGAACCCAACCACTTAAAGTTACGTTTTCGCCTACATTGTTGATATTTAATTCACCGTTGGTATGTGTTCTGTACATTTAATCTGAATTTTGGATAGCAAAAATAACCTTTTCTATATTGGATAAAAACAAAACCGCCGAAATAATTATTTCGACGGTTCTAATCTTGTTATATATGTTTTAAAATTTACCTTTTAAAGTGTAAGTAAAGCAATTTTCCTTTGTATAAGTATAAATTGTTTCCTTTGATTTCGAATCTATCTACACTTTCTAAAAGTCGCAAGAATTCTGTTTCTGTTTCTAAATCAGGACAAGCTCTCTTGGTAGCATAAATACCACTAAAAGTGATTTGATCTTCTGTTTTATAGTAATCACCACCATAGTAGTTACAACCTGCAAAACCCGAAATTTTGTTGTCCTCTTCAAGTCCAAACGAAATTGTGATAGGTTCGTCGTTCATACCGAATTGATCAGCATTATCGTTCTGTAGCGTCCATTGGTTCTTTAGACCTGCATCAGCTGCAATCTTGTTAACCGTTCCACACGAGAATAATAATAACAATAAGCTGGCTAATAATAAATGTAGTGCTTTCATAATTTTAGGTTCTAAGTTCTGCTTTAAGTTCTTGTTTAAGCGAATTAACAACTTTTTTCATTAATTTATCAATTTGCTTATCGTTCATTGTTTTGTTTTCGTCTTGTAAATTTATGCTAATTGCATAAGATTTCTTACCTGAGGGAAGTTTATCTCCCTCGTAGACATCAAATAAATTAACGTTTTTAATTAAATTATCGTCTGTTTTCTTTACTAAATTTTCGATTTCTTGATAAGTAACTTCTTTGTCGAGTAGCAATGCTAAATCTCGTCTTACCATTGGGAATTTAGAAATTGCATGATATTTCAACTTAGCTTGTTGCTGTACAAGTTTAATTACATCCTTAACATAAATTTCTGCGTATAGAACTTCTTGATCTATATCGAACTTCTTTAAAACTTTCTTTGAAATTTTACTTAAATGTGCAATTTTTTGTCCATTTACTAAATAATCAACTCCATTTTCTTCGTAAGAGGTGTGAGCTGCTTCTAATTGAACGCCAGTTACTTTCAGACGTCTCAAGATTTGGTTAATCAATCCGCTTAATTGTAAAAAACTCACTTTTTCGCGTTTTGTAGTCCAGCTTTCTTTATTCCAATTACCAGCGATTACAATTCCCAAAGTTTTGGTTTCATGGAATTCACCGTCGATTTTTTGATAAGATTTTCCAAGCTCGAATAATTTGATTTGATCTTTTTTACGCTTAATGTTGTAATCCACATTCTCTAATAAACCTGGTAACAAACTTCTACGCATTACTGTAAGATCAGCGCTTAATGAGTTGATGATATTTACTGATTTTTCATCTTCTAAACCAAGCCATTTGTTGTAATCATCTTTATGCATAGAAAGATTCATAGCTTCATAGAAACCTTGATCTACTAGCATGTTAGCCATGGTATTTTCAATCTTATCCTCTGGGAAACCATTTCCAGGAACGATGGCCACAGAAAGTTTTTCTGGATTTCCGATTTTGTTAAATCCATAGATACGCATGATTTCTTCAATCAAATCAGCCTCTCTCTGTACATCCACACGATAAGCGGGAATCTCTAATTCCAAGATATCATTGGTTTCCGTAAGAATTTCGATTTCTAAAGAATTCAGTATTTCCTTGATCGTTTCTCTATGTAATCTTTCGCCAATTAAACTATCGATTTTTCTATAATTTAAAATCGCTTTGTGGTTTTTGATGGGAGTAGGATAGTGGTCGATTACTTCTCCGACAACTTCAGCGTTTGCTAATTCAGAGATTAACTCAACCGCCATTTCTAATGCCTTGATGGTGATATTAGGATCAATTCCTCTCTCAAATCTAAAGGAAGAATCACTATTAATATGATGAGCTTTAGAAGTTTTTCTAACAGAAACAGGGTCAAAATAAGCACTTTCTAAGAAAATGTTAGTCGTTTCCGCTGTCACCGATGAATCTAAACCACCCATAACACCACCAATAGCAATTGGATTTTCGGTGTCACAGATTAAAAGTTCAGTTCCGGCTAACTTTCTGTCGATTTTGTCTAAAGTAGTGAATTGTGCATCCTTATAAACCCCTGATTGAACAATGATTTTGTTACCTTTAATTTTATCTGCATCAAAAGCATGCATAGGTTGACCTAAAGAATGAAGTACATAATTCGTAACATCTACCACATTATTTAATGGAGATAAACCAATAGCTTTTAATCTATCTTGCAACCATTTAGGAGATTCTGCAACTTTTACGTTTTTCATTGATATCCCTGCATATCTTGGACAGTTTTTCATATCCAAAATCTCTACGCTAATAGGATTCGCATCTTTTGAAGTAGGAACTTTTTTAAAGTTTTTGTTTATTTTTTCTGTTGAAAACTTTCTGTTTTTCAAGGCAGCATATAAATCTCTCGCAACACCAAAATGACTCATAGCATCTGCGCGATTCGGTGTTAAACCAATCTCAAAAACCGTATCAGAAGTCGTGTCGATGATGTCGGCTAGGGGAGTTCCAGGAACTAAATCTGAATCCATTTCCCAAATTCCTCCATGATCTTCGCTTAGGCGTAGTTCTTTTTTAGAGCAAATCATTCCGTTAGAAGATTCACCTCTTAATTTCATCTTTTTAATTTCGAATTCGCCTCCTTTGCCATCTTTGATGATTGCTCCCGAAGTAGCCACAGGAACTTTTTGTCCTAGTGCCACATTTGGCGCTCCACAAACAATCTGTTCAACATTTCCGTTGCCTAAGTCAACTTTGGTAACTTTTAATTTATCAGCATTGGGATGTTTTTCGCATGAAATAACTTCTCCCACAACAAAATTCTTTAAATCATCTTCCTGTATTCCAACTACTTCTGTTCCTTCTACTTCTAAACCAATATCGGTAAGAATCTCGGAAAGTTTGTCGGTTGATAAATCAGTGTTTATAAAATCTTTTAACCAATTATAAGAAATCTTCATCTGGTAGTTTTATAATATGAAACGCTGTTTTGAAGTTTCAAAACAGCGATATTTTTTAATTAATGTTTCAGTTTAAAATTCAATTATGCAGATAACATAAGCGGCATCACCAACATAAGGATTTCTTCGCCTTCCTCTAATCCATCAAGCGGACGTATAATTCCGGCACGATTAGATTCTGACATAGAAAGTGTAATATCCTCACTTTGTAGGTTGTTCAACATTTCTGATAAAAATTTAGCGTTAAAGCCAATCTGCATATCATCACCGTTGTAGTCACACATTAATTTTTCAACAGCTTTGTTGGCGAAATCAATATCTTCTGCACTGATAGTTAACTGATTTCCGGTAATTTTAAGTCTAACTTGGTGAGTAGATTTATTTGCGAAAATCGCCACACGACGTAGAGAATTCAAGAACATATTACGGTTAATCGTTAATACATTCGGATTTTCTTTGGGAATTACAGCATCGTAAGCAGGATATTTCCCATCGATTAATCTACAAGTAAGACTAATGTTTCCTGTTGTGAAAGATGTATTGATATCATTGTATTCAACAACAACTTCTTCGCCCATTGGGAAGATGTTTTTGATTAAATTCAATGGTTTTTTAGGCATAATAAAGTGTGAACCATCTTGTGCTTGAACATCAGAGCGGGTATATTTAACCAGTCTGTGTGCATCGGTTGCCACGAAGTTACATTGCGCATTATCCCACTGAAAGAAAACACCCGTCATAACAGGTCTATGCTCGTCAGTTCCGGTAGCGAATAAACTTTTATTAATAGCTTCGATTAAGATGTCTGAACTAATAATAGTTTTAGTTGCCTCGTCAACAGTTGGTGTTTCTGGGAAGTCATCTGCAGACAAATATGCTAGCTCATAATTACCTTGTTCAGAAACAATTTCTAACTGTCCATTTCCTTTATCTAAAAAGGTAAGTGGTTGGTCTGGAAAAGTTTTTAAGGTATCTAATAACATTTTTGCTGGAACACAAATGCTTTCAACGTCTTCTGAGTCAACAGTTAACGTAGTAGTAACAGTTGTTTCTAAATCAGATCCAGTAATCTTAAGGTTCTGTTGATCTAATTCAAACAAAAAATTATCTAAAATAGGCATGGTGTTCTGATTGTTGATGACACCACTTATGGTTTGAAGATGCTTTTGTAAATGCGAACTCGCTACGATAAACTTCATGAATTATTTTTCTATTTGATGTAAAAACAAAAATAAGTTATTTAAGGCAATTTCGGTAATTAAATGTAAAAACTTATTAAGGATACTCAGACTTAGTATCACAAAAGCCTATAAATAATAAAAAAATAAGTCTGGTGAATCTACACTAGACTTAAAATCGTGTTACTTTTTAATGAATTTCTTCGTTTCTTTTCTATCCGAATAGCTAACTTCAATAAAGTAAGTCCCAGGCGCTAGACTCTGAACATAGATATCAGCCTCTCTATCGTTGATTTTCTTACTTAAAAGCAACTTAGCACCTGCGTCTAAAATTTGAACTTCTTGAATCACTTCGGGAGCTAACAAATGTATTTGTGAAACCACAGGATTAGGGTAGAGTTGAAGCCCTAACACATCATTTGGAGTAATGTCCATAGTATTTAAAGTTGCGTTATAAACATTGGTAAGAATATCTTGATTGGGATTTAACTCATAGCTTGAAAAATTAACAGGTAAATCCTCTAAATAAAATACTTGATCATTATGAGTCAGGTTTAACCTTCTTATTTCTGAAGAACTATCGCTAGAAATCAATTCAATTTCAATTTCGGTTTCAAAGAAATCTACAGATTCGTGACTTGGAATTTGAGAAATCGTTAAGGCTGCTGTATGATTATTTTGGTCGTAATCCATTTCTGCAGACATATACGGAAAACCTTCTCCATAAACCCAATCTGCAAAAAACTCATCTAAATCCAATCCGCTTTGAGCTTCCATATGACTTTGTAAATCTGGCGTGGTTGCAAATCCATAGGCCAATAAAGGATCATTCAAATAATTTTGAAGTGCTTGATAAAAATCCTCATCGCCCAATTTAAACTTAAGCATGTGAACTACCATAGCGCCTTTGTAATAACTCAATCTAGAATCGAAAATTCTGCTGTCTGAAACAGCTTGAGCAGGTGGTATATAGACAGATCCATCATCTTGTGACATCACAAAATTATTTCTACTTAGCTTCCATTGATAGAAGAATTCTTCTCCATACAACTGACGTCTTAGTATGCCTTCTAAATAAACTGCAAAACCTTCATTTAACCATATATCCGACCAAGTTCCGCAAGTTACTTTGTTACCAAACCACTGATGTGCCAATTCGTGGGCTGTTAATGAGGTTTCAAAGTGAATTTGAGAAGACATGGTAGAATGTTCCATTCCGCCACCCCAATTCCACTGAGCGTGACCATATTTTTCGTTCTTATATGGATAATCACCGACTAAATCTGAGAAAAATTCTACATAATATGGAACAGCATCCAATTGAGTTTGAACTTCGGAGGTTAATTGCTCCGGATAAACATAATTAATAATAGGAACCGTTGTTCCGCTAACATTTGCCGTGTTATTATACTCAACATAATTAGACATTGCAATACTTACCAAATAAGCCGGAATAGGATATTCAGTTCTCCAATGTGTGGTTTTAAGGCCATTTCCGAAATTTTCCTCAGAAATTAAAAGTCCATTAGAACCAACTTTGTAAGCAGCAGGATGCGTAACCTTAATATCTACCACATCTGCTTTGTCTTTTAAATTATCAATTCCTACCCACCAAGTAGAGGCGTAGAAAGGCTCACTCAAAGATGAAACAATCGGAAATCCGTCATGAAATTCTTTCGTTAAGGCGGGTGAATTCGATATATTCGCTTGATAAGTTACACTTAGTTCAACAAGATCTCCTATCGATTTAGTTTCGTTGAGTTGAACATTAATCCCATTCGATGTTCGAGTAAAAGAAACAGGAATGTCTTCATCCTGTAAAACACTTTCGATATTTAAATTACTCTGAGCATCAAGACTTACCTGATTTGTTTCCTCTAGCATAATGAAATTTACTTTAGAAATTCCAGTAAAATTGCTCAAGGATGAATCAAAAATAAAGTTTAAGTCATAAGATGTAACATCTATTATTTCAGGCGATTGCATTCTGTCATGCAATTGAGTAGGAGAGAGTCTATGACCTTTAGATTCTATATTGGCTATAACTTCGGGCGACTGAGCCAAAAGGATATTGGCGCATCCGAAGATTAAAAAATAAAGTAAAATTTTCATTTATTGAGATATTGGTGTAGCAATGTAGTTACTTCTTTAGGTTTCTGCAAAACCATAATATGAGTTCCATTTTGAATCAAATCGACTTCGTTCATCAAATATTTATGTGGAAACACAATGTCTTTAGTTCCATGCATTTGATATAAATCATTAATCTTCTCTACAGATGGACGCCAATTTACAATTTTATCGATAGACCATCTTAAATAATAAGGGTCTTTGTAGGTAAAGAATTCATCTAAGCCCGGCATTTTTGGGTTATATAATTTTCTGAAAAATGCATAAGAAATTAACTTATCAGAAGTGAAAAACCCTATGGGAATGGTTCTATGGGCAGCAGTTCTAGAAGATAGCTTCATGTACTTGGGCATCTGTTTTCGATTTTGTACAGAAGATATTAATATGGTTTTTTCAGGATTTACATATTTATTTAATTCCTGAACGATAATTCCACCAAAAGATAGCCCAACAAGGGCAAAATCCTCGTTTACATTGATTTCATCGGCAAATCTTTGAACATAATGATCTAGTGATTCTCCGCGCTCGGGTAAATTCCATTCAATGAATACAGGCTCAAAATCCTTTGAGATTTTTAAGTTTTTAAAAGCTCTTTGATTTGCACCTAACCCACTGAAGAAGTAAATTTTCATGCAGGTTGCAATAATTGAACGTCTACAATTCCATCTGGATTTAACATCACTAATTCAACTTCCATTAATTGATTGATTAAAGATTCATCATATGGAGTTTGAACTTTCACATAGTTCTCTGTGAAACCATGCATCATTCCGTTTTTATTATCTGATTCCCAAACCACTTTTCGTGTAGATCCTAATTGAGATTTATAGAATGCCATTCTTTTCTTTTCAGATAAAATTCTAAGCATTTTATTTCTCTTTTTACGCTCACTCATGGGTACAACACCATCAAAATGAATCGCTTCGGTGTCGTCACGTTCTGAATAAGTAAATACATGTAAATAGCTAATATCCAGTTCGTTTAAGAAATTATAAGTTTTAAGGAATTCTTCGTGAGTTTCACCTGGAAAACCTACAATTACATCCACACCAATACACGCATGTGGCATAACTTCTTTGATTCTAGCAACGCGCTCTTTATATAATCCCGTTAAATAACGACGTTTCATTTTCTTCAAAATGTTATCGCTACCAGATTGTAGAGGAATATGAAAATGCGGTACAAATCTTTGGCTGGTAGAGGTGAAGTCGATGAGTTCGTTCTTCAGTAAATTAGGTTCAATGGAAGAAATTCTCAATCGATGAACTGAAGTTTCTGCGTCCAATCTTTCGCATAACTCCATAAAAGTGTTTTCATGTTTTTTATTTCCAAATTCACCTTTACCGTAATCGCCGATATTTACACCCGTTAATACAATTTCTTGAATTCCCTGATCCGAAATTTCTTGCGCTTTATTTAAAATATTCTCAACAGAATCTGAACGTGAAATCCCTCTGGCTAAAGGAATTGTGCAATACGTACATACATAGTCACAACCATCTTGAACTTTTAAGAACGCTCTGGTTCTATCTCCAATAGAGTAGGCGCTTTCGTAGAAATCAGCTTCCTCGATTTCACAAGAATGCACCTGCGCTTGATCTGCTTTATCTAAACTTGATAAAAAAGAAACAATATTGAATTTCTCTTTGGCACCTAAAACCAAATCAACACCAGGTAATTCGGCGATTTCTTCTGGTTTCAATTGTGCATAACAACCTACCACGACAACAAAACCTTCTGGATTTGCTTTCAATGCCTTCTTGACAATTCGTTTACATTCGTTATCAGCGTTTTGTGTCACCGAACAAGTGTTGATAACATAAACATCTGCCTTCTGATCAAATTCCACCGTCTGATACCCGCCCTGAACTAGATTTCGAGCGATGGTAGAGGTTTCCGAGAAATTTAATTTACATCCTAAAGTGTAAAATGCTGCGCTTTTTTGCATTCGGCAAAGGTACGAAGATTTAGATTTTAATTAAAATGCTTAAAATTAATTTTACACAAATAACAAAGCTCTAGAAAATTATTGTTCCAGAGCTTAAATTTTATAATGAGATAACTTTTATTGCCTAACAATCAGCCATTTTAACACTCACTGCTAAACCTCCTTCAGATGTTTCTTTGTACTTGGTATTCATGTCTTTAGCTGTTTCCCACATGGTTTCAATCACGTTGTCTAAGGTTACTTTAACATAGGCTTCGTCGTGATCTAGCGCTAATTCAGCAGCATTAATTGCCTTAATAGCTCCCATAGAATTTCGTTCAATACATGGAATTTGAACTAAACCGGCAATCGGATCACAAGTTAAACCTAAATGATGTTCCATCGCAATTTCAGCTGCGTTTAAGCATTGAGCTGGTGTTCCACCTCTTAAATCACAAAGAGCTGCCGCCGCCATCGCCGAAGAAACTCCAATTTCTGCTTGACAACCACCCATAGCTGCTGAAATCGTTGCATTTCTTTTAAAAATACTTCCAACAACTCCTGCTGTTAACAAGAAACGCTTAATTCTTGGGAAGGCTGCTTTGTGATTTTCTACCGTTAAATAGAAAAGGAGTACAGCTGGAATCACACCTGCAGAACCGTTGGTTGGAGCAGTTACAACTCTTCCTAAGGCAGCATTTACTTCATTAACTGCAATCGCATAAGTTGAAACCCATTTAAAAATTTGACGATAGGTCATTTTGGTATTTCGAATGCTGGCAACCCATTCTTGAGGCGTTTCATATTTTGCTTCCTCAGTCACCAATTTGGAATACATATCAAAAGCACGTCTTCTAACATTTAAACCACCTGGTAAAAATCCTTCAGAATGACAACCTATATATATAGACTCCAACATTACCTTCCAAATTTCTTTTAAATCGCTATCGATTTGCTCTGCAGAACGAACGGTCAGCTCATTTTGCATAACTAATTCTGGAATAGAAAGTCCTTGAGCTTTACAATGTTGCAGTAGTTGAGCTGCGTTATCCGTTGGAAATGGAAAATCTTTATTATCAGATAAATCTACTGTTTCCGAAGTTTCTTCTTTGGTAATAAATCCTCCACCAATAGAATAAAATGTTGATTCATAAACACCTGAATCATGTTTAGCAAAAAATTTCATTCCATTGGCATGATATGGTAAAAATTCTCTATCAAAATGAATATCAGACCATTCAAATGGAATTTCTATTTCTTGGTTTAAGAAAACAGACTTATTATTTTTGATTTGTTCAATACTATTTTCAATCTCTTGAATGGGGATGGTTACGGGATCATATCCAGATAAACCAAGCATAACCGCTTTGTCGGTAGCATGGCCAATTCCAGTTAAAGCAAGAGAACCATATAAATGAATTTCTAATCCAACAACTTTATCGAATAAATATAAATCTTTAAGTTCTTGAATAAATTCTTGTGCAGCGCGCCAAGGTCCTAAAGTGTGCGAACTTGAAGGACCAACGCCAATTTTAAGCATATCGAAAATGCTGATATGTTTCATACATCATAAATCTAGTGTGTAGCAAATATATCTAAAGTAAATAGATTTATAATAATATGATTCAAAACTTGAATTCTATGGTTAAAGTCTTAATTTCAAAAGGAATACGTTAAATCTGATTATCACAAAATAACCCTATAATTTATATTATGTTAAATTATAGTTTCAGCAATAGCAGCATTATGCTTGTTCTATATTAAATAACAACTCACACCCTATGAAATGGTAATCAAACCATTTACAACATTCCATTCTCCAATTTTAAAATTTGCTGAGTTTCCAATTTCTGGGTAAATACTCATTTTAGATTCAAATATGCGATTCTCAGCATGATATTCGTCATATCCAAAGAAATCTGACAAATCACCGATTTCCACAATTTCTGCATTGAAAGAGATTTCGTCGTCATTTTCTAAAAGCTCACGAAATAATATTCCAATGTCTACTTTTGAAAAATGTTTAGCATTTTCAATCTGAACATCTCTATAAATAATATCCAATGCTTTGTTATCATTTATCGGTGTGTTATAATAATACTTTGAATTAACTACTAAATATTGTTGTTTAATAATTCCTTCAAAAGCTTTTAGTATCGCATAACTGGTAAACTTACGAGTTTGATTTCTTTTGTAGTCATTCGGGAAATGACCGCATTCGATAAGTATAGTTGGATATCCTAACTTCTGGAAGTTATCTCCTGTAGCTTTTGGATAAAATTCATCACTAAATCTAGCTATTTGATTGGGAATGAAATCTTCTAACCCTTCAATAATACAAGAGATGAGTTGAATTGCCTTTCTTTGACTAGTGGATATAACGCCAGTGCTATCCGTTACAGGAGCTAAAAACGATAAACTCGCAGGATGATTCGAGTTTTTTGGATGAAAAATAGTTCTTTGATCATGTAGATTGAATAGAAAATCATAATCCCATTTCACCACTAGGTCTTTGAGAGTGCGCATCTCAGGAGATTGAGCTTGAACAAAATCTCTATTTATATCAATATTAGTTGCATTTCTTCTCGTGTACTTTTCAGCTCCATCTGGGTTAAGTTGTGGAATAAAGTGGATTTCTAGTTGTTGGTCAATAATGTTATATAAGTTTTCATCTTCATGCAACAACTTCCAGATATCAAACATGGCTCGTGTAGCTGTAGATTCATTACCGTGCATTTGAGACCAAAGTAGAATTTTGGTTTTACCTTTCCCAATATTCAATTTATAGATAGGACGATCTTCAAACGAATTTCCAATAACTTCAAAAGAATAAGAATTTTTAAAAATTAATTCCTCTACTCTCGTTGCAGGCAAATATCTATTTGGTAAATCTTCCTTCCAATTTTCGTAATCGGACAAAACTGTTTCAATCATAAAATAAAGATAAATCTTTATAATCTATTTACAAATGTAATTACAATTGTAAACTTAACAAAACAGACTCATTTGTAAATATGCACCTAGAATGACAATAAGTCATACGAGTGGTTAGATAAATAATAAAAGTTTAATTATTATAGCTAATTATATATAAATGAGTTAAATAAAGAGGTTTATATAAGTTATAAATTTAATATTACTTTAAGTTAATAAAAATTATTAAAAGAAAATTCATTTAAAAATAAACTTTATATTTGTAACATGGATTACAGGAATATAATCGAAGAAATTTTAGAAGTTTACAATATTAATGCTTCTGAATTTGCGGATAGAATCGAAGTTCAGCGATCAAGTATTTCGCATATTCTTTCTGGAAGGAATAAGCCCAGTTTGGATTTTTTAATTAAGGTAAAAGATGAATATCCAGAACTCAGATGGGATTATTTACTGCTTGGCAAGAAACCGATGACTGAAATTGAGGAATCTATGATAAATAGGAAGGTAGAACCCTTGTTTGAATTAGAGCAAGAAAAAGAAGCTAACCCTCCACTCCACTCTAGCGCTCCAGATGCTAAGTCTGTTGCTGAAAAAGCTGAAGGAGTAGTTTCTCAAAGCACAAAAAAAACCAGATCAATTACTAAAATTGTCTGGTTTTATGATGATAATAGTTTTGAAATATTTGAAAACTAACTATTTATAAGTCTTTCTTGAAGCTCATTCTTCTTTTATGATTCACTGGGTTATAATCTTTCCATAAGGTTTGAATGCTTTTGTTTTCTGCTAATTCTGGATTGGTTTCTAGATATTTAATACCATGTTTACTAAAGGTTTGAAACATTTCCTTGAAGACAATGGCAGTAACACCTTTTCCTTGATATGCTGGATCTATACCGATTAGATAGAATGCAGCTGTATCATTCTTTTTAGAAGCTCGCAATAGATGCCACCAACCAAAAGGGAATAATTTTCCTTTGGCTTTTTGTAAAGCCTTAGAGTAAGACGGCATAGTGATGGCAAAAGCTATCATATTACCCTCTGAATCCTCTATGCAACTAACAAAGTCAGGGTTAATAAAGTTGATATACTTCTCTTTATAATGCTCAATTTGCTGCTTAGGGATTGGAACATAACTGCTTAAGTGACCATAAGTCTTGTCTAATAAAGCAAACATTGGTTCTACTACCTCTCTTAAGTCGTCTTTGGTCTTGAACTTTTTAAGTTTTAAGCCATATCTTTTCATGATCAATCCAGAGAATTTGATTACTTTTTTTGGTAAAACCTCTGGGAGCTCAAGCGCATATTCAACCCATTCACTCGCCATTTCAAAACCCAGCTCACGTAAATGTTTTTCGTAATACTCATAGTTATAAAGCGTAACCATGGTAGGTATCTTGTCGAACCCTTTGGTTAACAAACCTGCCTTATCTAAATTGGAAAAACCTACAGGACCTTCAACGTTGTCAAGATTGTTTTCTCTTCCAAGTTCATAGACTTTTTCTAATAAAGCCTTTGTGACCTCAATGTCATCAATCATATCGAACCACCCAAAACGCACCTTTGATTTGTTTTGTTCCTTAACTTCCTTCCAGTTGATGATAGCGGCTATTCTACCTGCTATTTCACCATCCTTATAGGCTAAGTAATATTTAGCGATAGCATGATTAAATACCGGATTCAAGCTTTGGTCCAAGGCTTGTTTTTCCTCTTGGATTAATGCTGGGACATAGTATGGATTGTCCTTGTAAAGCTTCATTGGAAATTTGATGAATTCCAACAAATCCTTCTTATTCTTAACTTCTTTTACCTTTATAGACATGAAAAAATATTATGCAAATATAGCTTTATAAACATTTATTTAATAATCAAATTAAGAATAATACCTAATATTTATCATAAGTAGTTGATAATATGCGTGTAAAACAACTTGTTTACAATTGTAAATAAATAAATTTTATTAGATCTATTGATTTTTACTCAGTCGGCATTATATTTGCTAAACTTGAAGCAAAATTAAATCAAATGATGGGATATTATATTGTTATTGGAATATTTACCTTAATTAGTATGTACGTTAGTTATATGCTAAAATCTAAGTTTACTAAATATTCTAAAACACGATTGGCTAATAACATGAGCGGAAAAGAGATTGCTGAGCAGATGTTAGCAGATAGCGGTATTTATGATGTAAAAGTTATTTCTACGCCTGGTAGTCTCACCGATCACTATAATCCAGCTAATAAAACGGTTAATTTATCAGAGACCGTATATTTTGAGCGAAATGCTGCCGCTGCTGCTGTAGCTGCGCATGAGTGCGGTCACGCGGTACAACATGCTGTAGGTTATTCTTGGTTAAATCTAAGATCTAAATTAGTACCGATGGTAAATATTAGTTCAAAGATGTCTATGTGGCTTATTATGGGTGGACTTGTTTTGATGGCTACTTCTGGGAATCAATTGGTATTGGCTTTGGGGGTTGCAGCCTTTGCGGTTACTACTCTTTTTGCTTTTATTACCTTGCCGGTTGAGTATGATGCTAGTAATAGAGCATTGAAATGGTTAAAAGAAAGAAATATTGTACAATCAGGCGAGTTAGCAATGTCTAAAGATGCTTTGAAATGGGCGGCTAGAACTTATGTTGTCGCAGCTATTGGATCCTTAGCACAATTGGTATACTTTGCCAGTATGTTGATGGGTAGCAGAGATTAAATAAAGTAAATATTAAATATAAAGAGCAAGAAATTAAAATTAATTACTTGCTCTTTTTCTATATCTACCTCCAAAACTTAGGGAGCTAATACTTATTTCAAAACACTCTTTAAGAATTGGCCCGTATAACTATTTTTTATTTTACTAATCTCGTTGGGCGTTCCTTGAGCCACTAATTTACCTCCTAAACTTCCGCCTTCTGGACCGATGTCGATGATGTAATCCGCTACTTTAATTACATCTAAATTATGTTCAATAATAAGCACTGTGTTACCTAAACTAACCAATTTATTGATTACTTCCATCAGCACGCGAATATCTTCGAAATGTAAACCAGTGGTTGGTTCATCCAAAATATAGAATGTATTACCTGTTTGCTTTTTACTTAGTTCCGTAGCTAATTTTACCCGTTGAGCTTCACCTCCACTTAAAGTTGTAGATTGCTGACCAAGAGTTATGTAACCTAAGCCTACTTCAAGTAACATTTTAAGTCGTCTATGAATATTTGGAATAGGCTCAAAAAACTCAACACCTTCCTCAACTGTCATCTCGAGTACATCAGATATGGATTTACCTTTGTAACGTACCTCTAAAGTTTCTCTATTAAATCTCTTACCATGACAGGTTTCACAATGAACATAAATATCTGGTAAAAAATTCATTTCAATGACACGAAGACCTGCTCCTTGACAAGTTTCGCATCTACCTCCTTTTACGTTAAATGAAAATCTTCCTGGTTTATATCCCCTAATCTTAGATTCAGGTAAATTCGCAAATAAATTTCTAATATCTGAAAATACGCCGGTATAGGTTGCTGGATTACTTCTTGGTGTTCTACCAATTGGTGATTGATCGATATCGATTACTTTATCAATTTCATCTATACCTTTGATGCTTTTGTACTCCAATGGTTTTTGGATGGCATTAAAGAAATGTTGATTTAAAATTCTATATAAGGTTTCATTAATCAATGTAGATTTTCCACTTCCTGATACTCCAGTAACAACCGTTAAAGTTCCTAATGGAATTTTGATGTCTATATTTTTAAGGTTATTTCCTTTTGCTCCTTTTAATTCTAAGAATTTACCATTCCCTTCGTTTCGCTCTGCAGGAACCTCAATGGTTTTTACATGATTAATATAATCTGCAGTTAAGGTTTTGGCATTTTTTAAATCAGCAGGTTTTCCTTGCCAAACAATTTCACCACCATGTTTTCCAGCAAATGGACCCATGTCGATAACTTGATCAGCTTCTAGAATCATTTCTTCATCATGCTCTACTACAATCACCGAGTTTCCAATGTCTCTTAAATCTTTTAAGGATTTAATTAGCTTAACATTGTCACGAGGATGCAGACCAATCGATGGTTCATCTAAAATATATAATACGTTGACTAATTGAGTTCCGATTTGAGTTGCTAAACGAATACGTTGAGCTTCTCCTCCTGATAAAGTTTTAGAACCACGATTTAAAGTTAAATAATCTAAACCAACATCTAATAAGAACTGACATCTGGTCGAAATTTCCTTTAAAATCTCAGAACCAATTACTTTTTGCTTTTTATTAAGTTTTTCTGGTAGTTCGTCGAGCCAAGTTTTTAATGTCCTAAAATCTAATGCAGAAACATCAGCAATGTTTTTATCATCAATTTTGAAATATAATGAATCGGTTCTTAAACGTTGACCATGACAAGTAGAGCAATCATTTTGTATAGCATATCTTCTACTCAAAGAGCGTGACGATGGGTTATCTTTATCATTAATAACTCGATCTAAATAAGGAATAATTCCTTCGAAATCAATCTTATAAGTTTTTGTGATGTCAGCGTACTTCAGCTTCAATTCGATTTTCTCTACATTACCCTCTAAAATAGCTTTTCTAGTTTTGGCAGATAAGTCTTTCCATGGAATTTTATCTGTTTCTTCATTTGCTGCCAGGATAGATTCAATTTGATTGTTAATCCAAGCCTTTTTCTTAATATCTTTTAAGGGTGCAATCGCACCTTTTGAAATAGATAAGCTATCATCTGGGATAATGGAACTTTCATCGATTATTTTTACTTTTCCTATACCATTACATGTAGGACACGCACCTTTAGGAGAGTTAAAAGAAAAAGTATTAGGCTCTGGAACTGGATAGGAAATACCAGAAGTTGGGCACATCATATCTCTACTAAAATAGCGAGCCTCATTGGTGTCCATATCCAAAACCATCATTACATTATCACCCTGATACATAGCCGTCTCAAGAGAAAGCTGTAACCTATCATCACTTACCGTATCTGTAAGTTTAAGTTTATCGATGACAATTTCAATATCATGTGTCTTGTAGCGATCTAGTTGCATTCTAGGTTCAATATCTAGAATTTCACCATCTGCACGAACTTCTAAAAATCCTTTTTTAGTGATTTGCTCGAATAATTCTCTATAATGACCTTTTCTTGCTCTTACAACCGGAGAAAGAATCATTATTTTCTTTCCTCCAAATTCTTTTCTAAGTAAATCCTTGATTTCATCGTCGGTGTAACTCACCATCTTCTCACCTGTAACGTAGGAATAAGGAATGGAAGCACGTGCGTATAATAATCTTAAAAAATCGTAGATCTCTGTAATGGTTCCCACAGTTGATCGTGGGCTTTTAGAAGTTGTTTTTTGTTCAATAGCAACTACAGGAGAAAGCCCATCAATTTTGTCAACATCGGGTCTTTCCATGCCGCCAAGAAGTTGGCGAGCATAAGCTGAGAAAGTTTCTATATAACGTCTTTGACCTTCGGCGTAGATGGTATCGAAGGCTAATGAAGACTTTCCACTACCACTTAAACCTGTAATAACAACGAGTTGATCCCTAGGGATTTCAACATTAATATTTTTAAGGTTATGTTCTCTTGCGCCGTAAATTTGAATGGTGTCGTTCTTCATGAAGAAAATTGAACGCCAAATTTACGAAATATATATGTCTCAAGTGTTGCGTCCACTTGAAACTATACAAATGCAATTGGCGTTCGTTAAATATAAAAAGTTTTAAATCTTATTGATTAGCTTTAATGAACCATTCTAAGTTTTCCCACATACTTTTGGCATGTTTATTATAGAATTCTTCATTGTCTGTAGATCCATCATCATTGAAAGCTGTTCCAACATGTCCTACATGAAATCTGGCTTTGGCCACATGTGCTCCTATTTTATATAATGTGAATTGTAAATCTTTTGTAACCTGTGCGCCCGCCATATCTCCTGAAGATACTAATGCAAGTCCGACTGGTTTTTTCTGCCATTCCTCATATAATAAATCGATAACATTTTTAAGCGATGCTGGGAAACTACCATTATATTCAGGGGAAACAATAATAATAGCATCGGCCTCATCTATTTCTTTAGAAAATTGAACTGCACCTTCGTGTTTTTCTTTCATAAAGCTTAGACGCTCATGAAATAATGGATAATCTCTATCTTTAAGATCAATGATGTTAGTTTCAACATCGGTATTGTTGTCCATCCAATTTTTTAGGAATAATGCAACTCCGTGAGATTCTCTTCCATCTCGTATGCTTGAGGAGATAATTTGTACTTTCATATCGTTTTTAATGTGTTTAATTTAGTTCTAAATAAAGGATATTTAATATTCAAAAATTTTCTTATTTCAAATCTCTGAAACCTTAGACGTTTCACTGTGGCAGGGAATGACGTGGAAATCCTTTCTTATGCCAACAAGCAACAAGTAACGAAGACAAAGAGCGACCAGAGGAAGCTCCTTTGGCTAGATTAGTTGTCTTGTTGGCATAGAAAGATTGGAACAAAATGCCCGGTTTTGATTTTGTTATTCTTTCAACGTGAATTTATTCGAAGTTTGATTTTCAAGTCTTGAATTAAACTGAAATTTAAAGTCAAAATCAAAAGCCACCCAAATTATTCCTATTATTTTGCTGGTAAGATTTGAGTCACAACTTCACCAAATCCGACACGTTTTCCATCTTTTTCGCTCCATCCTCTCATGGTAACTGTATCGTAATCTTCAATAAATGAACGTTCTTGACCATCCTTAAGTTTAACTGGTTTTTGTCCGCTCCAAGAGATTTCTAACATAGATCCGTAGCTGTTTTCGTCTTTTCCAGAGATAGTTCCACTTGCGTACATGTCTCCTACTTCGATATTACAACCATTTACGGTGTGGTGAGCCAACTGTTGCGCCATATTCCAGTACATGTATTTGAAGTTTGAGTTACAAATTACAGTTTCTTCACTGTCTTGTGGCGTTAAACCCACCTGTAAATTGATATCGAAATTCTTTTCACCTTCGTATTTTAAGTAAGGTAAAACTTCTGGATCTTGTTTAGGACCAGCCACACGGAATGGATCTAATGCCTCTAAAGTAACAATCCACGGAGAAACCGAAGAACCGAAGTTTTTAGCAAGGAATGGCCCTAAAGGAACATATTCCCATTTTTGTAAATCACGCGCACTCCAGTCATTGAATAAAACCATTCCAAAGATATGATCCTCAGCGTTTTCAGTAGTCACTGAATCGCCTAATTCTGTATATGTATTCGTAATGAATGCCATTTCTAATTCGAAGTCTAATCTTTTACTAGGTCCAAAAACTGGCTTATCTGAGTCAGCTGGCTTAGTTTGACCTTTTGGCCTATGGATAGCTGTTCCAGAGCTTACGATAGATGATGAACGGCCGTGGTATCCAACAGGTAAGTGTTTCCAGTTCGGTAATAAGGCATTTTCTGGATCACGAAACATTTTACCTACGTTGGTTGCGTGTTCTATCGAGCTATAGAAATCTGTATAGTTTGGAATGTGTACAGGAAGCATCATTTGAACATCCTTTAGGTCAAAAAATGCGTTCGCTTGTAAATCTGTATCTTTTGATAAATCAGAACCTTCTAAAAATAATTTTTGAATATGCTCACGAACCGGAACGGTAACTGATTTTCCTAATTCAATGAACGGATTTAAAACCATTGCTTCGAAAACATTTTCTTCTAACCCCAGGTTATCTAGGTAACCAGCATCGTATAACATAGCCAAGTCAATCACAGTATCACCAATTCTGGTAACACAAGTAGGATATTCTTCAGCAATAAATGCTACACCGAATGGAATATTGTATATTGAAAAATCTGATTCCGAATCATAGGTAATGAATGATTTCATAAAATTTATGGTATTTTATTTGTTATTATTGGACGTGAAATTAATCAATTATTAGCACTATACAATGATTTTATTATTGAAACTTATATTAATCCCCTTGGTTTCGGCGGCCATTGGTTGGATAACGAATAAAATCGCTGTTTGGCTTTTGTTTAATCCTAAGGAACCTATTAAATTTTTGTTTTGGACTTTTCAAGGTGTATTCCCTAAGCGTCAGGATGCGATAGCAGCTAGAATTGGTGATTTGGTGGCGGATGAACTGCTTTCGGCACATTCTATTAAAGAACAAGTTTTTACCGATGAAAATCAATCGAGTATTGTGAATTTTGTTTTAGTTCGTGTTGATATGTATTTAGAGCATGAATTTAAAAAAGAGCATTGGTTTTTGAATATGTTTATGGGTGATGGTACAAAGACACAAATGAAAACTGAACTAGAAAGAAAGCTATATGAATCTTTAGATGATATTAGTGAGAATTTTCATACCTACTTAGAAGAAAAAGTGAACATAAGAAAACTTGTTTCTGACAGAATTAGTAGCCTTGATTCGGGGCAAGTAAATAGTTTAATGAATCAAATTCTAAAGTCGGAATTGAGCTTTATTGAGCTAACTGGAGCTATATTAGGTTTTATGATTGGATTGATTCAGGTATTAATGATAGAAATTATTGGATAAGTCTAAATCTTTTGATTTTCAAATGTTTTTGGCACAGTGTTTTCTATAAATATTCTAAGATTTTTTAAACTAAAAATAATTATTATGAAAAAAAGAAATGGATTATTAGCATTATTGGGTATTGGAGCTTTGGCATTTTGGAAGTACAAGAAAATGTCTCCAGAAGAGCAAGCCAACGTAAAAGGTCAAATCAATGAAGCAAAAAGAAAATTTACTGATGCTGGACAAGATATCAAATCTAAAGTAGAAGATAAATTTAACCAAGCTAAAAGTAAAGTTGAGGAAAAAGTAGACGAGTTGAATAAAGACGTTTCTGCTAACTAAGATGTAAATCTTAATAGAATACTAAACAGCCTTTTCAGGCTGTTTTTTTATTTACTATTTTAAAAATGAAAATTTTTAGGATCAACTTTTAAACATAAGTAATATTAGAAAATGCCATTGATTTCTTTTACCTTTCCTCCGGAGTGTTTATCAATATTCATTTGAATACTACCTTTTGGTTTATAATGCAAATCTCCACTAGAAGATACAGATGCGTTGAGCTCTTTCATTACGCCTATTTTCACATCGCCTGAAGATGAGATTTCAGCGTTTATTACATCCGCTGTGAACGCCTTGCCATCAATTTTGCCTGAACTAGAGGCCATGAGATTTGCAGTTTTAGCACTACCTTTAATTCGAATCTCACCAGAAGATGTTGCATTTAGATTAGCTTCTTTGGCTTTTACCTCTCCTTTAAAATTTCCAGAACTACTTACTTCTATATTAATTTTTTCACAGTTTACATCATACTCAACACTTCCAGATGAACTTGCATAAATAAACTGTTCTGGCGCATCGAAGTTAGCATCTATCTTTAGCTGTGCAGAGCTAGAGGCTTTGAATTTGGAAACATCTGCTCCCCACACTTCAATTCGTGTTTTATTTTTCTTTAATATCGTATTAAATGGTTTGTCAAAATTAATGCTTAAAACCCCATCATCTCCTACTTTAACCTTTAGGTAATCCATAAAATTGCTTGAAGCGTCAGCTCTGTGTTCAAAGGATTTATGAAGAATAACCTCTATTCCTTCTCCAACGGAGATGGCGTTAAATGCTTCTAAATCATAATTTTTGGTTTCGTAATTTTCGGATTCTAATTTTTGAGTTCCAGAGCAAGCAGCTAAAAACAACAATGATAGCGTTAACAATATTAAGTAAGTCTTTTTCATAAAATTAAATTATTCGTCTAATTTAGTTTAAAAACATTAATTATTTGGAGTTATGTGTAAGTTAATTGCAATAAAAAAGTCATATTAAGCGTAAGCTCCGTATGACTTCTTTTGTTTTTGATTCAAATTATCAAAGAATAAACGCTAAGTTATCTTACATGCTTTTGATAAAATTAATTAATAATTCTACCCCATATCCCGTAGCACTTTTATCTTTTGAGTAATCATTATTTCCAAAAGCAACGCCTGCAATGTCTAAATGTACCCAATTAGGATGTTCGTTGGTAAACTGTTCTAAGAATTTAGCAGCATAAATTACGTCGGATAAAGGTGCAAGACTAATGTGTTTTAGGTCTGCGACATCTGATTTTAAATCTTCTAAATATTCATCCCATAGAGGTAAGCGCCAAACTTTTTCTCCGATTTCATTACCTAATTTAGATAGCGTTTCGCTGATTTCATCACTTACCGTGAGCATTGCAGCCGCTTTGTAACCCAATGTTCTTACAGCGCTTCCCGTTAGTGTAGCAATGTCTAAGAGAACATCTGGATTATATTTATCATTCAAATAAGCCAAGCCATCTGCCAAGGTCATTCTACCTTCGGCATCTGTATTAATGACTTCAATGGTTTTTCCTGCGTAAGAATTGATAACATCTCCTGGCAAATAAGAATTTTTATCTACCGCATTATCGGTTGCCGGTAAAATGGCAATAATGTTTTGATCTAACTGAAGTTTTACAGCCGTCAATAAAGTTCCTAAAACAGTGGTGGCTCCGCCCATGTCACTTTTCATATAGTGCAGGTTGTCAGATGGTTTAATCGAAATTCCACCTGTATCGAAAGTGATGCATTTTCCTACAATTCCAATTGTTTTCTTGGCATTATTAGGTCGATATTTTAATATAATAAATGCAGGTTCGTATGCACTTCCTTGATTAACTGACAGGAAAGAAGAAAGACCTTCCTTTTTGCATTCTTTCTTGTTTAAAATGGTAAGCTCTAATCCTAAATTCTCAGCAAATTCAGTTACAAATTCAGCTAAAATCTCAGAATTTTTTTGATTAGGTGGAAGGTTGAGTAAATCCATTCCCATAAATTTACCTTCTACCAAATAACGAGCTTCCAGCCCTAAATCATCTAACTCAAACTCTGAATTAGGCTGAAATAGTGAAATATTTAGGTTCTCATTCCAAAGCGCGAAGGTTTTATCATCCTTTCCAACGTTGATTTTATAGGTTCCTTCGAACAATCCAATCATTAAATGTTTAATTTGTTGATCATTAAAGCTTTCAGGGAATAGAATACTAATGTTTTCTTCTTTTATATTATCCTTATTTAAGTGAGAGAATTTTTTGGCTATGTTTTTAAGTCCGCTTAAACTTTTTTCATCTTCTAAGCCGATTAAGAAACACATGTTTGAATTTTTTTCAATCAATTGTATTTCATTCTTTTTTGCTCTAAAAAATGGAATCCTCAAATCAAAAGTTTCGGCTATTTTGCTTTTTTCTTCATTTGTAACGAAAACTATGCTCGCTTGATGGAAATCGAATGATTTAATTTGTTGTATTGGGTTCATTTTGTTCTTCTTTAATTGTAGATGGATCATCTAAGGTATCATAATATAACCATTCTATGGCTTTAGGGAATTCTTGGGACCAGTAAAATTCTGCATGTTCTCCCTCGGGGTTGACACTTATTCTGAACTCTAAATCCTTTTCTTTATCATCGTCATAATTGTCCATTAATTTCTTAAATGCCTGCATTTTCTCAATCATTTGAGAGCCTTCCTTTTCACCACCGTATAAATATACCTTAATTTTAAACGGATTATAAAACTTAAGCATTGGAAAATTAATTTTAGGAACAGCCCATAGTGATGGCGAAAAAATCATTAATTTACTGTAAACTTCTGGATATAGAAAGCCTCCATAAATGCTGATTAATCCTCCGAGAGAACTACCGCCAATGCCAGTATTGTCTCTGTCTTTTAAGGTTCTGTATTTATTGTCTATAAAAGGTTTTAATGTATCGGTAATAAAGCGAATATACTTTTTTCCATCACCTTGAAGCACCAAATTGTTGGCCTCAAACATATATTCTTTCATTCTATTTTCTCCTCCATGTTCCACCGCAATAATGATGACTTCTCCTCTCCCATATTCGGCGAGAATAGAAAGTTTTTTGTCGATTTCCCAGTTTCCATATTCCGAACCTTCCGCAAATAAGTTTTGAGCGTCTTGCAGATACAGGACTGGATAGGATTTTTGGGTTTTGTAATAATTAAAAGGCAACAAAGCCCAAACTCGTCTAGTTCTGTCCAACTGTGGAATTTCAAAATAGTCGGATATTAGCTCTACGATAGGAAAGAATTTCTCTTTATAAGGAGCCCAATTCTCTCTGAACATGGCTACATGATCATGTAAACTTCTTGTTTGATTAATATCGGCAGCACGGTTTTTAATAATATTACCAAACTTATCAATCTCGACATTTTCCCAACCACCTTTGGTATATTTATATTCCAATTGGGTAGGAAAAGATTCATGAATGGGAATCTGTATAAAATAGCTTGAATCCTCGTTACGTGTCAATTTATATCTAGCATCACTTGGATTCCAATTATTAAAATTTCCAGTAATATAGATTGGTCGATGGTCATCGACCTTACTTGTAAGTTTAAATTCTATATATTCTCCTAGATTACTTGAATCCTTTTGGGACATAGTTTTTGTTTTAGAGGGTTTAGAATAATCCGTTGATTTCTGCCTCTACTTTTTCAATTATACTTCCTAGGTCTTCTGGATTATTCACAAAATCTAAATTATCTACATTGATAATCAGTTTTTTACCTTCCTCATAAGAATTAATCCAAGTTTCGTATTTATCATTAAGTCGGTTAAGGTAATCGATACTAATACTGCTTTCGTAATCTCGACCTCTCATGTGAATTTGTTTCACCAAAGTAGAAATATTTGCATCCAGATGAATTAATAAATCCGGCGCTTGAACAAAGGAATTCATTAAATTAAAAACGGTAAGATAATTTTCATAATCACGCGTCATCAGCAAGCCCATATCATGCAAGTTACTTGCAAAAATATGCGCATCTTCATGAATGGTTCTATCTTGTATAATGTTCTTTCCGCTTTCTCTAATCTCTTTTACTTGACCAAATCGACTCCCTAAAAAATAAATTTGAAGTTGAAATGCCCATTGTTCCATGTTGTTATAGAAATCATCTAAATAAGGATTTCTTTCCACATCCTCAAACTGAGGAGTCCAATTAAAATGTTTTGCTAAAAGCTTAGTTAACGTAGTTTTTCCTGCTCCAATATTCCCTGAAATAGCTATATGCATAATTATAAAATGACAAGTTGAAAGCGTAAAAATACCAATTTGTTATGAGTATTAAGTGTCTAAAATACATTTTGTCTTAGCTTATTCAGATTTCGACTGAAAATTAAGGAATTATAGCCGAACAAGTTTTAATTAATTAAAAAATTCCCATAGCTCAGAGAGGCATGGGAATCTTTAATTTTTTTTAAAATGATATTAGATAGGTTTTACAACTTCTAAGAACCATTTTTTTACTTCTCCTTCTAAATGTGGAGCTAATTTTTCTTCACAAAATGCATGATATTCATTCAACCAATCCTTTTGTGCTTGCGACAGCATTTCAGGAACGATAGAATCTTTAAAGAAAGGACAAATCGTTAAAGTTTCGAAATTGTAGAAAGTTCCAAAATCCGTTTTTTCTACTTCCTTCACTGCCACCAAATTTTCATGACGAATTCCATATTTGTTCTCAACATAGAATCCTGGCTCATTAGATAAAACCATTCCTGGAATTAATGGCTGATCGTTCATATCCTTTCGAATATTTTGTGGTCCTTCGTGCACGTTCATAAAACTACCCACACCATGCCCCGTTCCATGTCCGTAATCTTTTGAATCTAACCAAAGTGGCATTCTAGCAATCGCGTCAAGCTGAACTCCTCTTGTTCCTTTAGGGAATTGAACCATTGATAAATCAATCATTCCTTGTAGTACGAGCGTGCAGTTTTGTTTGAATTCTTCGGTCACTTCACCTAAAACTAAAACACGCGTAATATCAGTTGTACCTTCTTTATACTGTCCACCCGAATCTAATAAAATACTTCCTTTTGGTTTTAAGGTTTTTGAACCTTCTTCAGAAGCTGAATAGTGAACAATCGCGCCATTACCTTGATATCCTATGATACTTCCAAAGCTCTCACCAACAAAGTTTTCGCCTTTTGCTCTAAACTCGCGTAATTTCAGTCCAACTTCGTATTCCGTTAGGTTTTGTTTACATCCTTCGTGTTTCAACCAATACAAGAAATTCACCATAGCAACACCATCACGCACCATCACTTTTCTAAAACCTTCTAACTCAGCCTCATTTTTAATGGCTTTCATCAAATTTCCTGGCGTCGCTTTCTCAACTACCGTATTCCCTTTTTCTATAACATCAAAAATCGATTGGTTACTTGTAGAAGAAACCATAATAGTCTCATCTTTCATGGACTTTAAATCATCAAAAAATGAATCATAAGCCTTTAACGAAACTTTGGCATCCGACAAATGTTGGCGAACTTTATCATCAATTTTATTTTTATCTACGTATAAGGTAGCATTCGCTTCACTCACCACAATATAGCCTAAAAAAACAGGATTATAATCTACATCAGCACCACGCAAATTCACTGTCCAAGCCACATCATCCAAAGCGGTAATAATATGTTGCGAAGCTTTAGATTTATTCATCTCTTCACGAATATCAGCTAACTTATCTTCTACAGATTTACCTGCCAATTCTATGGGATGAACGAAAATTGGAGCAACTTCTCCAGTCTCGCTCCTATCCTTCCAAATATTTTTTAATAACGGTTGGTCTACCAATTGAATATCATTTTCTGCAAATTTTTCTTGCAAAGATTTCCAATTATTATGGGCTGTAGCCAATGCATTAACTCCCACTTTTCCACCTGCCGGAATATTTTCAATAATCCAATCAATATAATTTGGCGTTCCTTCCTCGCCGTCTTTCATCAAATCAATCCCACTACCTTTCAACTCCGTTGGCGCCTGAACAAAATACCGAGAATCCGTCCACAACCCTGCCTTATCCCTCGTGAAAACCACAAATCCCGCAGAACCTGTAAACCCCGAAATCCATTCGCGCTCTAACCACTCCTCCGGCAAATATTCGCTCATGTGTGGGTCGGCGGAATAAACAATAAACGCATCGATTC
The DNA here is from genome assembly GCA_964553105.1 of uncultured Weeksellaceae bacterium. Lineage (GTDB taxonomy): Bacteria > Bacteroidota > Bacteroidia > Flavobacteriales > Weeksellaceae > Profundicola. The sequence goes on from CAZKJO010000013.1 coordinate 38,967, forward strand.
CTTCATTAGACATTTCATTTCTTAATGCCCCAATTTTATCTTGTATCGTCATAAAACTATTTATTTACTTTTTTCGCTTTCTCGACTGAGAAAATTACAAGCTATAAAGCTACAAAGACCTATCCAAAATAAGGGAATTATCCATTAAAATTTGAAAACTATGCTGCGAATCGGATGAAAACTTTGGATTTATTTTAGGAGCTATTTCCTGCTTTCCCTTTCAATCTTTCTCTGCCAACAAGACAAAAATAACTAGTCAAAGGAGCTTCCTTTGGTCGCTCTTTGTCGTCGTATTTTGTAACTTGTTGGCAAAGAAAGGATTTTCAGTACAATCAGGGCTAAAGCTCTCTCCTAGAACTTACGTGAATCTTGGCAAGAAATTAGATTCCTATAAATTTAAATTGATAACAACATGAAATATTTGACTTTTAAAAATGGAGATAAAATTCCAATGATTGGTTTAGGAACTTACAAAGCCGATGAAGGAAGAGTTTACGAAGGAATTCGTTCTGCCATTAAAATAGGATATCGTCATTTTGATTGTGCACATAACTATGGCAATGAAGCAGAAATCGGACAAGCTTTAGCTGACGCCATGGCAGAAGGCGAAGTTACTCGAGAAGAATTATGGATTACTTCTAAACTTTGGAATGATTCACACCAAGAGCATGAGGTAGAACCTGCCATTAGACATACACTTAAGAACTTACAATTAGATTATTTAGATCTTTATCTTATCCACTGGCCCATAGCTGTAAAACATGGTCATGAATTTCCTGATAAAGCAGAAAATTTCTACAAACCAAGAGAAATTAGCCTTAGCGAAACTTGGGCTGGAATGCTTAAGGTAAAAGAAAAAAGTTTAGCAAAACATGTTGGTGTTTCAAATTTCAATGTGGCACAAATCAACCAAATTATTGCGGATACAGGACAAGTTCCAGAAATGAACCAAATAGAAGTTCATCCTTATTTACAACAAAACGAACTTAAAGAACACGCCGATAGCACTGGCTATTTTATTACAGCTTACAAACCAATCGGTTCTGGTGATTTAGTGAACGAAAACATGAAAAAGAGAGGTATTCCAAGCATGATGAAAAATGAAACCTTAGTGAAAATTGCAAAGGAATTAAATGCTCCGGTTTCACATGTTTTATTAGCTTGGTTGAGACAACGTGGTATTGTAGCAGTTCCTAAATCTTCTAATGCTACTCGACAAGAAGAAAACTATAAATCTATGAGTCTTGAACTAACAGGCGAACATATGGATGCTATTTCTACTTTAGAGAAAGGATTCAGATATGTAGACGCAACCTTCTTTTGTGGTGGAGAATCACCTTATACAGTAGAAGATATTTGGGGAAAATAATTTCAAATGAGACATATGAGTTTGATTTAAATAAACTCAATTATAAACTATCACCCTGCAATTATTGTAGGGTTTTTTATTGAATTTAGTGGACCATTAATTAAAAAACCAACTCAGTGTTCAAGAGAGTAATTCTATAGAAAAGTGATAAAATGTGACTTAAATCAGCGCCTAAATTGAAAGTGTTTTGACGAGATAGGTTTATCTTTATATCATAACCTTTAGAAATAATTAGATATGGCATTTCCAACAGATTTAGAGATAGCAAACGCTGTAAAACCAAAGAAAATCACCAAGATTGCCAAAAAATTAGGCATCGATAAAAATGATTTAGAACTATATGGAAAAGGGAAAGCTAAAATTCCTTTAAGTTATATCAATCCCGAAAAAATTAAGAAAAATAAATTGGTTTTGGTGACGGCTATTACGCCAACGCCTGCCGGTGAAGGAAAAACCACCGTGAGCATTGGGCTAGTTGATGGATTAAACAAAATTGGAAAGCAAGCTACAGCGGTGATTAGAGAACCTTCCTTAGGCCCTGTTTTTGGGATTAAAGGAGGCGCTGCAGGTGGTGGGTATTCACAAGTTATCCCAATGGAAGACATTAATCTTCACTTTACGGGAGACTTTAATGCGATTGAAAAAGCTAATAATTTATTATCTGCTGCGATTGATAATAATATTCAAAACAGAACTAAATCCCTTGGTATAGACCCAAATACAGTTACTTGGAAACGCGTAATGGATATGAATGACAGATCGCTACGCGAAGTTATTGTGGGCGTGGGAGATAAAAACGGTGTGGTTCGCCAAGATGGATTTAATATTACACCAGCTTCTGAAATCATGGCTATTTTGTGTTTATCAGAAAACTTTTCTGATTTAAAAGAAAGGTTAGGTAAAATTTATGTCGCAGATAAATTCGATGGAACACCTGTATTTGCTAAAGATTTAAAAGTTGTAGGTGCGATGGCTATTTTATTAAAAGAAGCTATTAAACCAAATTTAGTTCAAACTTTAGAAGGAAATCCAGCCTTGGTTCATGGTGGACCTTTCGCGAGTATTGCACAAGGAACGAACACGATAATTGCAACTAAAATGGGCTTGTCTTTATCGGATTATGTTGTCACTGAAGCAGGTTTTGGAGCTGACTTAGGAGCAGAAAAATTCTTAAATATAAAATGTGTTGCAGGCGGATTATCTCCAGATGTTGCTGTTGTGGTGGCGACCGTTAGAGCCTTAAGACATCATGGTGGCGCTCATAAAAATGATCTACAAAAACCAGATTTAGAGAAATTAAAAGCAGGTTTCCCGAACTTAGAAAAACATATAGAGAATGTTCAGAAGTTTAACATAACGCCGGTAGTTGCCATCAACTATTTCCCAAATGACAGTGATGAAGAAATAGAGTTTATCATCAATGAATGTGCAAAGAAAGGAATTAAAGCCGTTGTATCTAAAGCCTTTGCCGAAGGTGGAAAAGGCGCAGAAGATTTGGCTCGAGCTGTGGCAGAAGTTGCTGATGCTAATAAAACGAATTTTACCCCTTTATATAATCACTCGGCAGGAATTCAAGAGAAAATAGAAATTATTGCCAAGGAAATCTATGGAGCGGAGAAAGTTCAATTTTTAGCCAAAGCAAAAAGAGTGATGAAGGATTTAGAAAAGAAAGGCTTCGACAAATTGCCAGTTTGTATGGTAAAAACTCCAAAATCATTAAGTGATGATGACAATAAATTAGGTCGTCCGAGCGGATTTTTGGTTACAGTTCGTGATTTCGAAATTGCTTCGGGTGCTGGATTCATTATCCCTATGTTAGGTGATGCGATGAGAATGCCCGGCCTACCTTCTACTCCAGCCGCTGAAGGAATGGATATAGATGATAATGGTGTGATTACAGGTTTAAGTTGATATGGAAACTAAATTCATATTAACATACATCAAATCTCATTTGACTTCCTAGAAATAGACAACTAAAAAGTCGGCAATTTGCCGACTTTTTAATTTTTAATTAACTTCTATTTTTTATTTCTTAAGTAATAATAAATCTACTCTTCTATTCTGTGCTCTACAGACTTCTGAATTATTTTCAGGGCATATAGGATGTTTTGAACCAAAACCTTCTGCATGTACTCGCTCTTCGTCAACGCCTAATTTTATTAATTCTTTAATCACTGACTCTGCCCTAGCTTGAGATAATTCTAAGTTATGTTGTTCAGAACCAGTGTCATCTGTATATCCTCCAAACTTAATTTGAGAATAATAAAAAGTATTCATTAATACAGAAATATTTTTTAATTGCTCGATGGATTCTTCGGTTAATTCTGCACTCCCTTTCTTGAATTTTGTTCGATCTAAAGTCAACCATTTGTCAAAGTTACTAGGCGTTTCCGGATCAAAATTATCATCTAAGAATCTTTTAAATAATTTATTTTCTGTTGAATTTTCTCCGAAACTTAACTTATCACCTGTTGGTAATTCAATGGTAGTTTCCTTACCAGTATCATAAATGTAATTCCCGTCTTCATCTAATTGTGTTTCTACTGCCGAATTCGTTTGACTAGATTCATCCGATAAATGATGTCCACCCAAAATAGGCGCAATCACTAATCCGACCAAGCAAGTTAATTTAATTAAAATATTCATAGAAGGTCCAGAGGTATCTTTAAATGGATCTCCAACTGTGTCTCCCGTAACTGCAGCTTTGTGTGCATCTGAGCCTTTATACGTCATTACACCGTCTATTTCTACACCTGCTTCAAAAGATTTTTTAGCATTGTCCCATGCGCCACCTGCATTATTTTGGAAAATTGCCCACATTACACCCGATACACAAACTCCGGCCATATAACCTCCAAGTGGTTCTGCCCCGAAAATTAACCCAATAATTACGGGAAATATGATCGTAATTAAACCGGGTAAAATCATTTCTTTTAATGCGGCTTGTGTTGAAATTTCAACGCATTTAGCATAATCGGGTTTTCCTGTTCCTTCCATGATACCTGGAATTTCTTTGAACTGTCTTCTTACCTCATGAACCATTTGCATCGCTGCCTTACCAACGGATTGCATGGCCAAGGCAGAAAAGATTACAGGAATCATACCACCCACGAAAAGCATCGCAAGTACATCAGCCTTGAATATATTAATACCGTCAATACCGGTAAAGGTTACATAAGCTGCAAATAAGGCAAGTGCTGTTAAGGCTGCAGATGCAATAGCAAATCCTTTTCCTACGGCTGCTGTTGTATTTCCTACCGAATCTAAAATATCTGTTCGTTCTCTAACTTGATCTTCTAAATTGCTCATTTCTGCTATTCCACCTGCATTATCTGCAATAGGTCCAAATGCATCGATGGCTAACTGCATAGCTGTTGTAGCCATCATTGCCGAAGCAGCCAAAGCAACTCCATAGAATCCTGCTAGTTCATAAGATCCATAGATGGCAGCAGCAAATAATAATACCGATGCAAAAGTCGATTTCATTCCCACGGCTAAACCTGCAATAATGTTGGTTGCTGCACCAGTGGAACTATTTCTAACAATATCCATTACAGGTTTTTTGCCCAAACTAGTATAATAAGCAGTTACCCAAGAAATTAATGCTCCTACAGCCAAACCAATAGTTGCCGCATAGAATACATGAATAGATGGAATTGCTTTCGTTTCTTCCCCAAAGAAATTCATATCAATCACGTCTGGTAACATCCATTTAATTAGGAAAAAACTCGTAACCCAAGTAATAGCAATAGCTGTCCAGTTCCCAATGTCAAGTGCTTTTTGTACTTGTGTTTCTTTGGCATCGTTGTTTTTAATTCCAACTAAGAATGTTCCAATAATAGAAGCAATAATTCCTACACCTGCCATTACAAGAGGTAATAAAATAGGACCTAGCCCATTAAAATCATCAGTGAATTGAGTATTCAAAGACATATCTCGGATAATATAATTACCTAAAACCATAGAAGCTAAGACTGTCGCTACATAGGAACCGAACAAGTCTGCACCCATTCCCGCTACATCACCTACATTATCTCCAACATTATCAGCAATTGTAGCTGGATTTCTTGGATCGTCCTCTGGAATACCTGCTTCAACTTTTCCTACTAGATCTGCACCTACATCAGCAGCTTTGGTATAAATTCCACCTCCTACTCTTGCAAATAAAGCAATGGATTCAGCACCTAAAGAAAATCCAGCAAGGGCTTCCAGCGCCATGGTCATTTCATCGTAAAAATTACCATCAGGTGTGATAAACATTTTAAGGAAAAGAAGAAAAAATAAGCTTAAGCCTAATACGGCTAAACCTGCTACACCCAATCCCATAACAGTTCCCCCTCCAAATGATACTTGTAGTGCTTTGGGTAAACTTGTTTTAGCAGCCTCAGCAGTTCTTGTATTGGCATCGGTTGCGATTCGCATTCCAATATTTCCGGCTAAAGCTGAGAAAATGGCTCCCACAATAAACGCGATTACAATAATCCAATGGGTAGAAGGTACTATCCAAGAAATCACAAACAAGGCTATAGACGCTAATAAAGCGAAAATAACAAGTAGTCGATATTCGGCGGTTAGAAAGGCTAAAGCTCCTTCTTTTATGCTTTTAGATATAGTTTGCATTTTTTCACTTCCTGGGTTTTGCTTTTTAACCCAGGACATTTTAATGCCCATGAAAATCAAACCAATGGTGGCTAAAATCGGTGGTATAAACAGTATAAATTCGCTCATGATTTTGTTTTGTTTTTTAATGAATTACCAAATATATTGATTTAACATTTCTTTCACTATATAAATGTAGATAGTTATTTAGTGAATTTTCAACAAAAGGTTAATAAACTTATTAAACTAAGATTAATGTCTTATTGAATCAAAGGCATTATTAAATTGAAAGATTTAAAATTTTAAAAAGCCTGCTCGGGGGTTGATTTAAATTGATTTGAGTGGAATAACCAAAATAAATTGTTTATTTTTGAAATTGAATTCAAAACCTTTTATTTAAGAAAGATTCCTTTGTTGATCTTTTGAGTTCAAGAATAATTAATATAAAAAGAATATGAGCAATATACAAGTTAAGACGATGGCCCAATTTATGGCAGAAGGTAAAAAACCTGAAGTTCTTTTTTGGGTTGGTTGTGCCGGTAGCTTTGATGATAGAGCAAAGAAGATTACACGCGCTTTTGTAAAGATTTTAAACAAAGTTGGTGTTGAGTTTGCCGTTTTAGGGACAGAAGAAAGCTGTACTGGTGATCCTGCGAAACGTGCTGGTAATGAATTTGCTTTTCAAATGTCGGCCATGATGAATATCGAAGTTTTAAATGGCTACCAAATTGAAGATATTGTAACGACTTGTCCTCATTGCTTTAATACACTAAAGAATGAATATCCTGGTTTGGGAGGTTTTTATAATGTTCAACACCACTCTCAGTATTTACAAAAATTAATCGATGCAGGTAGGTTAACTATAGAAGGTAAAACTTTTAAAGGTAGAAAAATTACGTTCCACGATCCATGTTATTTAGGACGAGGTAATGATGTATATGAGGCACCGAGAGATTTAATTAAAAAACTTGATGCTGAATTGGTGGAAATGAAGCGTTGTAAATCTAAAGGCTTATGTTGTGGTGCTGGAGGTGCTCAGATGTTTAAGGAACCTGAAGCAGGAAATAAAGATATTAATATCGAGCGTACGGAAGAAGCTGTTGAAACCAAAGCTGAAGTTATTGCAACAGGATGCCCATTCTGTATGACGATGATGACCGATGGTGTTAAAGGAGTTAACCGCGAAGGTGACGTTATGGTTAGAGACTTTGCTGAATTAATTGCAGAAGCAGAAGACTTGTAAATTTTTAAAAATAATAATATATAGAATAGCATTAATTTTTTATTAGTGCTATTTTTTTATGAACAAATTTAAACTTTTAAACACGTGTTAATTAAATTTTAAAAACTTTAAATAAGATAAAGTTTAAAACCTTAAATTCGCTTCCAAATTAATAAAAATGAATAAACTTTTACTTTCACTTTGTCTGAGCTTTTTATTTACGATGGTTTGGGCACAGCATGAATTCCAACCTGGTTATGTTGTCAAAAATGGACAAAGAATCGATTGTTTAATTAAGAACGAAGGTTGGTTTAGAGCTCCTGAGGTTATTTCCTATAAGTTCGAAAATCAAGACAAAATCAACATGGCTCCTGCCAATGAGTTTGATGGATTTTATATTGAGGATACCAAATATAAATATGTAAGTCGTCATTTTCAACCTTTATATAACAAACCAGCTACTGATATGTATTTGCTCGTTTTGGTAGAAGGAAAAGCATCTCTTTATCAATTCAATTCTGCAAGTGGTGAGAAATATTATTATGAAGCAGAGGATGGAAAGCTTAAGGAATTAGAATATAAATCTACGATAGAAGGAAGTAAGTTAAGAGAAGAGTTCGGATTTCGAGGTCAAATTTTTCAAGATTTAGAATGTAAAGATATTACAAAGTCTATGCTTCAAAGTTTAGAATATCAGAAAAAGAAACTCGTTAGCGTATTCAATACTTATAATGAATGTTCTAATGCTGAATTTACAGATTTAACGATATTCAAAGAAAAAGGTGAAATTAATTTGTATAT
>CAZKJO010000014.1:0-37827 GCA_964553105.1 uncultured Weeksellaceae bacterium
GCCTGCGCCGATGGTACTGCAAACGCGGGAGAGTAGGTCGTCGCCAGTCTTTTATATTAAATCCTCATTTGTAATATGCAAATGAGGATTTTTTTGTTATAATATTTAGCTAATATGATTTTGAATAATGTGTCTTAATTAGAATGAATGTAATTATAAATAATTTATTTTTTTAAGATATTTATTTGAAATAATTCGTTATATTTGACTTATTAAAATTCACAATATCATGAAAAATTTATTTTAATGTTTGTTTTCATTTTTGGAATTTCTTCAGAAATTGAAAAGTCAAATAATTATGAATGTAAAACTTACATTGAAATCGATTATAAAAATCTTATCACCGAGGATGATTGGCCTTGGATTACCTATCATTGCTCTAAAGTTGAGAATGGTGTTATCATTTCAACATCTATTAAATGCTTTCTATGTGGAGAAGCTAAAGGTATGAAGAAATGCCAAGAGCAATTGGAGTTGACATTTGCTTTTCCAGATGATCCATGCATTTGTAATTGATAATAGAGTTCAAGTAATTTTTCAAATTCTTTTTTAATGAAAGCATTAAGCTTTATTATTTTCTTTTTTTTAGTTGTTTTGTTGAAATCGCAAAGTATAGAGGTGGTTTATGATTCTAAAATTAATAGACATAACATTGCTTTTTCTGAACATGCTGATTATGTTTTGAAGCTTAATGCTGATCAAGCATTGTACGAACCTTTGGATCGGGATTTAATTCAGCATATGGTTTTTTCGAATGATTTAATTCAACTAAATGATAGAAAATCATTATTGCAGTTGAGAACTCGCGATGGATCAGAAAGTAGAATTGTTTATCCGGAGATAATTTATACAGACTTCAATGATAATGAAGTTTATTTTCAAACAGGTTCAGCCAAAATTTGGATGGTCAAGGAACCCATTTTTGAGTTTGATTGGAATATTGTGCAGAACTCCGACAGTGTTATATTAGGTTTTCAAGCGCAAAAGGCCATTGCATCTTATCGTGGAAGAGTTTATGAGGCTTGGTTTACACCAGAAATTACTCATTCATTTGGGCCATGGAAGTTCAGTGGTTTACCAGGTCTGATTCTTTCTGCTCGCAGCCTTGACGGATATTATTCAGTTGAAGCCATTCGATTAGAGATTAAATCAGATATTCAAAATATTGAGAATCCATATCATTCTATGCCTGTAACTACATTAGAAGAATTTAAAATCGGTTTACGAGATTTTTACCTTAATTTATCTAAAAATGCGGCTGCTAAAAACCCGGATGGGGGGAACTATCGCATTTCATTTTTTGGTGATCAATTGGAAGATTTCGGGATTGAACCCATAGAATTTGAGTATTAATAAGCATTGAAAAATCCATTTACTTTTTTATTAATTTTTAGTACGTTTTGGATTTTTGGACAACAGATGTCTGGTACTCTTCAAGATGAAGATGGAGTTTATTTAACTGGAATGCTCCAAATCATGCAAGAAAATGATACAACTCAAATCAGTGAATTTTCAAGTATTCGTGATGGATATTTTGATTATCAATTAAAACATGACTACGATAATCTAAGATTAAAGTTCGTTTCAAATGGGTTTGAAAATCATTTTATTAAAATTAATCATCCCAATAAGAATCATAATTATCGGTTTGAGGTTCGTTTGCAGAAAATGGAAACCGTTGAGCTTGAAGAAATGGTCGTAGAAGCCAAACGCAAGGCTTACGTTGTGAAAGAGGACACAATTAGCTATCGTGTTGAATCTTATGCGGACGGAACAGAAAGAAAAATTATAGATGTCATCAAGAACTTGCCTGGAATCAATGTGCAAGAATCCACTGGGCGAATTACTTATAACGGACAAGACATTGAAACCGTTATGTTAGGCGGCACGAATTTATTTGGGAATAATTATTCTTTGGGAACAAAACAAATCAATGTGGATATTGTTGATGCAATAGAAGTGATTGAAAATTTTGAAGAAAATCCAATATTTCGTGATCAAAATAGAAGCAATAAAGTTGCTTTGAACCTAAGTCTAAAGGAGAATATAGTAGATTTCAATGTTGATTTAGGTTTAGGTGCAGGTTTGTTTGAAAACGGAAATGCTGCTTTAACTAATAGTCTGAATACCTTATCCATCACTCAGAAAATCAAAAATCATTCGGCATTGATACATAATAATGTCGGAGGAAATAGTTCGCCTTTTAGTTTAGGTCAAGATTATTCGAGTATTGAATCTGACCAATATGCTCATATGATTTCACCAAAAATCATAGCATCAGGTTTTGGAAATGGAAATTCAGGCGAAAATTCGAATTTCAATAATCAGCTTTTCGCCAACAATAATTTGTTTTATCAAGCTTCTGAAAAATTAAGTATTCGGAATAATACTATTTTTATGACGGACAGAATTAAATTTAATAAACTTTCCATTTTAAATTTTGATTTAGGCAATCAGTTTTTAAATGTTTATGATGAATATAAACAGGAAGTTTCACCTCAAATATTTCAGAATAATTTAAAGTTTCAGTATCACGCCAATGCAAAGAATTACTTTGAGAATGAATTAAGATGGTATTATGATAAAACCGATGAAAATACGAACGTTATCCGTAATCAAGAGGATAACTTGTCAACATTCAACAGGACCAAAACTTCATGGTTCAGCAACATCTTTTCATGGACACATCGTTTGAACAAAGATTTACTCGTACATAGTTCATTGACAAATTCTTTTCATAAAAGTCCTCAAGATTTTAATCTTAATAATTTTGAAGAAGTTGACACAGAAAAATTTCATCAATACAGTAAATTTAAAAAATCCGTTCACCAGGCCAATATTACATTGATGGGGCGAAAAAACCGAATGGAATACATCACATCGACTGGTTTGCGATTAACGAATATGCCTTTTCATTCTGAATTAAGAAATTTGAGTGAAATTTCAACATCGCTTTCAGAAAATAATGTGAATTATGATTATCATCAATTTTTTCACAATACGCAGCTAATTTTTAATTTAAGCTCATGGAAATTTACCCCAAGAATCAATCTCAGATGGATGCAACAGGAGATTGACTCAGACGGATTTGACTCCGAAAGCGCAAATGATTTTGTGTTGGAACCAAGCTTGCAGATTACACGTAATCTCGGAAGATTTGGTTTGTTGAGTTTAAATGCATCCTATCGTCAATCACCCGTGATTGTGGATGAGATTTTCCAAAATTCGGTTATGACTTCACACAGAAATTATGTATCAAATTCGCCAAGTCTTGCTTTAAAAGAATCCTTGCGTTTTTCGGCAGGATTGTTTGGAAATCATTTAGAAAAAGGAGTCGAATATGGCTTATTACTTGGTATTCAGGAAAATCAAGCTTCTTTTTTTCAATCATTACAAATTGATGAAAACAATATTTTTATACAAAAGCATTTTGAACCTCAATCTTTTACACAATATAATCTGAATGCCAACCTTGCTAAATTCTTTAATAATTTAAACTTTAGACTTGAATGGCGAGGCGCTTTCAATGGTCGAGAGACGTATAATTCAGTGAATATTCGAGATTTTTCAAAAACTGATTTGCTATTTGTTTCAAACGAAATTAACTTTCGAACCATTTGGTCTGGAAACTTGAATTTAGCAACGAGTGCAAAACATACAATGCTTAAAAACATTTCTGATGCTCACAATTTCGAGAGTCAAATGCTTACATTATATCAGAAATTCATTTTTAAACCGAATAGAATCTTCAATTTTTCATTGGATTTTGATTATCAAATTCCAACTTTAAATCAAAATCATAAAACCTACTTGTTTTCTAACTTTGAGACAAATTATCAACCCAAAAATCAACCTTATCATTTCAGTTTTTTAATTCGAAATTTATTCAACGAAAATAGATTTGAACAACACAGCATCAGTGAATACTCTTCGAGCATGATTATGACGGATATTCTACCGCGTCATTTTTTAATTTCTTTAAGTTGGACGTTTTAATGCCATAAATCAATGAAATTCGCCAATTAATATTTCATAATAACCAATAAATTTTATGTAATCTATTAACTTAAGCATATCATTATGTAGTTTATATTTTGTAAATTTGATACTTCAATTTTAATATAAATTTTAAGCAAATGAGTATAATAGCAGCAATTCATGCACGTCAAATTTTAGATTCGAGAGGAAACCCAACCATTGAAGTAGATGTTTGGACTGAAAATGGATCATTGGGTAGAGCGGCGGTTCCGTCGGGCGCATCCACAGGCGCTTATGAAGCCGTTGAATTAAGAGATAATGAATCTGAATTCATGGGAAAAGGCGTTTTGAATGCTGTAGATAATGTCAACGAAATTATTGCGCCAGAACTTTTAGGTGTTTCGGTTTTTGAACAAAACTGGATCGATATGCGAATGATTGAGTTAGATGGTACTGAAAACAAATCTAGATTAGGTGCTAATGCTATTTTAGGTGTTTCTTTGGCTGTAGCTAAAGCAGCTGCTGCTGAGTTAGACATGCCGTTATACCGTTATGTAGGTGGTGTAAATGCAAATATTTTACCTGTGCCAATGATGAATATTGTAAATGGTGGATCTCACTCAGATGCTCCAATTGCATTTCAAGAGTTTATGATTATGCCGGTAGAAGCTTATAGCTTTTCAGATGCATTGAGAAAAGGTGTTGAGATTTTCCATCACTTAAAGAAAGTTTTACACGAAAGAGGATTATCTACAGCTGTTGGTGATGAAGGTGGATTTGCACCTGGAGTTGACGGAACAGAAGATGCATTAGATACCATTCGTAAAGCAGTAGAAAACGCAGGTTACAAATGGGGAACTGAAATTAAAATTGCCTTAGATTGTGCTGCTGCTGAATTCTACGAGGATGGAAAATATAATTATGCTAAGTTTGAAGGAGAAGGAGGTAAAGTAAGAACTTCTGATGAGCAAGTAGAATATTTAGCAGAATTATGTGAGAAATATCCAATTATCTCTATTGAGGACGGAATGGATGAAGATGACTGGGAAGGTTGGAAAAAATTAACACAGAAATTAGGAGACAAGGTTCAATTAGTGGGAGATGATTTATTTGTTACCAATGTTGAGCGTTTAGGAAGAGGAATTGATGAAGGTATTGCAAATTCAATTTTAATTAAAGTTAACCAAATTGGAACTTTAACAGAAACTATTGATGCAGTGAGTATGGCTAAAAATGCAGGATATACAGCAGTAATGTCACACCGTTCTGGAGAGACAGAGGATTCTACTATTGCAGACTTAGCTGTAGCTTTAAATACAGGTCAAATTAAGACTGGCTCTGCTTCTCGTTCAGATAGAATGGCAAAATACAATCAATTACTTCGGATAGAGGAAATGTTAGGTGGAACAGCAGTTTTTCCAGGAGATGATACGTTCAACGTTTAAACTATAGGATTTATAGAAATCCAATTTACAATAAATAAATAAAACTGTTACTCAAATTAGTAATTTCAATGAATATTATATTTGAATAATAGTTTTTAATCATAACTTTAAGGACTAAATTTAATTAATACAATGGCAGATACAGCAAAAGTAATTTATAAAGGTCAAGAATACGAATATCCAGTAGTTGAAGGAACTATGGGTGATATCGGAGTTGACATTAAAAGCCTAAGAGGAGATAGTGGTTTGATTACACTAGATCCAGGATACAAAAACACAGGTTCAACCGAGAGCTCGATAACTTTTTTAGATGGTGAGGAAGGTAAATTAATGTACCGTGGTTACCCAATCGAACAATTGGCAGAAAAGTCTTCTTTCGTTGAAGTAATGTATCTTTTGCTAGAAGGTGAATTACCAAATGAAACTGAATTAGCACGTTGGAAAAAAACTTTAAATGAGTATAACTTTGTACATGATAGAGTAGGGAAGATTCTGAATGCTTTCCCAAGCGAAGCTCACCCAATGGGAGTTTTAGCAACTTTAACTAGTGCTTTAACTGCATTTAATCCAAAAGCAGTTGATCCAAGTAAAGAAGCAGATATGTATCATGCAGCAGCAAGATTAATTGCTAAGTTTGATATTTTAGCAGCCTGGACTTATAGAAAGAAATATGATTTACCACTTATTGAACCTAGCAATGATTTAGGATATGTTGGTAATTTCTATCAGATGATGTTTAAGAAGGATGATTCATTTGAGGTAAACCAAACTATAGTAGATGCATTAGATAAGTTATTTATCTTACATGCTGATCATGAGCAAAACTGCTCGGCATCTGCGGTTAGATTAGTTGGTTCTTCTCACACGGGATTATTCTCTTCTATTTCAGCTGGTATTTCTGCATTATGGGGTCCATTACATGGTGGAGCTAACCAAGCTGTGATAGAAATGTTAGAAATGATCAAGAACGACGGTGGTGGAATGCAAAAATGGATTGATAAGGCTAAAGACAAAGATGACAACTTTAGATTAATGGGCTTCGGACACAGAGTTTATAAGAACATGGATCCAAGAGCTAGAATCATTAAGAAAGCTGCAGATGATGTACTTGATCAATTAGGAATTGAGGATGAAGTATTAGACTTAGCTAGAAAATTAGAAGAAGTAGCATTAAGAGATGAGTACTTTATCGAAAGAAAACTATATCCAAACGTAGACTTCTACTCTGGAATTATCTATAGAGCTTTAGGAATTCCTAAAGAGATGTTTACGGTTATGTTTGCCCTTGGTCGTTTACCAGGTTGGATTGCTCAATGGAAAGAAATGAGACAAACAAATCAACCAATTGGTCGTCCAAGACAAATCTACACTGGACACACCTTAAGAGATTATGTTGATATGTCTGATAGATAATATTTGACTAACACGATTAAAAAAAATTCCGGCTTCTGACCGGAATTTTTTTTATTTAAAATGTTTAAATTCTTTTTTAAACAAGAGATACTTTACATTCTTTACAATCTTTTACCTCACCAAAGTAAGTTTCTCTGTACTTGTGCAAAGTTTTGATTGGTACTCCAAAGATGGTTTGTTGGATACGTGTTACATTTGTACTTAATGCACCCATTTTTGGATGAAATCTAGCTTCTTGTTTTGTTCTTCTTTTAACCGATATCGGTTTTAAAATATTCATAACTTTTGATTATACTACAAAACTATGCAAAGCTCGCTCCGTAAAATAGAGAAATCTATAAGATTCCCTTATACAATAGTTACTATTATAGATGAATGCTATTTCGTTAGTTCGGTTTGAACCAATTCTACTATAATTTTTTATTTTCTTAAAAGCTTATAACCTCTTAAGCACTATGCTGTGAAAAGAGAAATTTTGAATCTTATATTTATTAAAATAAGCTTTTACAATTCTTAAAACATATATCTTTGTCGCATGTTTAAAACACAACTTAGGTTACATTTTATTGTGCTTCTATGGGGATTCACAGGAATTATGGGTAAACTCATTAGTCTATCTGCATTGCCTATTGTGTTTTGGCGCACCTTTATTGCCATTTTAGCGATTGGTTTAGCTTTAAAGATTTTTAGAGTACCTTTTAAAGTAACGAAAACTAAATTGATCCAGTATTTGGGAGTTGGGGCCATTATGGGTTTACACTGGATCCTATTTTTTGGAGCTATCAAAGTTTCCAATGTTTCGGTAGCCCTAAGTACATTATCTACTGGTGCGCTGTTTGCAGCTCTTATTGAGCCATTTTTCTATAAACGGAAAATTAATATTTACGAAATAATTCTATCGCTTGTAGTAGTGGCTTGTTTGTGGTTAATTTTCCAAGCTAGTCCAGAATATTGGCTAGGGATTGTGTTGGGTGTTATTTGTGCAGCTTTGTCAGCCGCTATGACTGTTTTTAATGGAGTTTTGCAGAAGAATAAAGATAATATGCCACGTAAAATGATGTTCTATGAAATGATAGGAGCATTTTTGGTGGTTTGTTTAATTTCTCCATTTTTTGTGGATTCTATTTCTGATTTTCAAATCCATGGAGATGATTGGCTTTGGATATTAATTTTAGGCGCTGCATTAACAGCCTATCCTATGATTGAGTCAGTACAATTGATGAAATATATGAGTCCATATTCACTTGTCTTAGCCGTGAATATGGAACCCATTTATAGCATTGTTTTAGCTTATTTCATTTTTGGTGAATCCGAGCAAATGTCGGCTACTTTCTATATTGCAGCGTTCGTAATGATTGCTGTGATTGTTGCGAATCAATTGATTCAAGTGCAACAAAAGAGAAGAGAACGTAAGAAACAAATTCAAGCTTTAAATGACAACTTGAATTAAACTGTCATAGAGAATATTCTAGTTTCTGGTTTGTTTCTTAACATTCTTAAGTCGAATGTCATACAAATATTTCTAACGAAAATTCTTCCAGCTTCGGTTACAATTAACTTATCACCTTGCCATTCAAGTAAACCATCCGCTTCCATTTCCTCCAACCTTATGCGTGTGTCTTCTAATTCAATGAATTGAGTTTCCTCACTCTCAAATGAAGTTTCTAAATTACACATTAAGTTCAAAATGTGCTTTCTGATTTTTAAATCTTCTTCGTTGAGAATATGACCTTTAACTACAGGAATTTCACCTTTTGAAACCATTTCTTTGTATTCCTTTACGGTTTTCACGTTTTGGGCAAAACTATACCAACTATCAGAAATTGCTGACATCCCAAGTCCAATCATTACTTGTGTTTTTGATGAAGAATAACCCATAAAGTTTCTATGCATGCTTCCCTCAACAGCAGATTTATATAATGAATCTGATTTCAATGCAAAATGATCCATTCCAATTTCTACATAGCCCATGTCCTCAAACATTTCCTTACCAACTTCGTAAAGTTCACGTTTTTTCTCTGGCGTAGGTAAGTCATCTTCATTAAAACCTCTCTGCCCAACTCCTTTTATCCACGGCACATGCGCATAACTATAAAAAGCAATTCTATCTGGATTTAAAGATCTTGTTTTTTCAATCGTATCTTTCATAGCTCTCAAATCCTGGTGTGGTAAACCAAAGATGATATCATGAGAAACACTTTCGAAACCGATTTCTCGAGAAATTTCGGTTACTTCTTTCACGTTCTCATAAGGCTGAATACGATTTATTGCCTTTTGAACTTTTGGATCATAATCTTGAACTCCAAAACTAATTCTTCTGAAACCTAGATCATAAAGAACTTGCAAATGCTCTCTGGTTGTGTTATTAGGGTGACCCTCAATAGAAAACTCAGGTTCATCAGCAATAATTGCTTTAGAGAATATACTTTCTAAAATAATCTTCAAGTTTTCTGGAGAGAAAAAAGTCGGAGTTCCACCTCCAATATGCAGTTCCTTTATGATTGGCTTATCTTCTAATAAGTCTAAATATAAATCCCATTCTTGTAATAAAGTTTTGATATAACCATCCTCTACAGAATGTTGCACAGTAATGTGTTTATGACAAGCACAAAACGTACACAAACTATCACAAAAAGGCAAGTGTAGATAAAGTGAAATACCTTCTTCTTGGTTAGATTCATCGAAAGATCTTTTTAATGTCTCTTTCCATTTTTCTACCGAAAAAGATGATTGATCCCAATATGGAACCGTAGGATAACTAGTATATCTAGGTCCTGGAATATTATATTTATGTAATAATTGCTTATTTAACATGATATGTATTTTAGTTTTCTAAACATCATGAACTGACATTTAGAAGTATATTTTAACTTTCCAAGTTGATAATGAACTCAGAATGAATGCAAAATTAAGAAATAATCCCACCAAGTTTCAGTGAATGGATATGATATAAACTACTATTTAGTAGCTTCTCTAATTCTTATTAATTTTTGTAATAAATCTTCTATTTTGCTCAAATCTAACATGTTGGCACCATCAGACTTAGCATTTTTTGGATCTGGATGTGTTTCAATAAACAATCCATCAGCTCCAACAGCAATAGCAGCTTTGGCAATGGTTTCGATTAAAGCTGGTTTTCCTCCCGTTACACCACTACTTTGATTGGGTTGCTGTAATGAATGCGTAACATCCATAATAACTGGTGCAAACCTTTGCATAGTAGGTATTCCACGGAAGTCAACAACTAAATCTTGATAGCCAAAAGTAGTTCCTCTTTCGATGATTGCTACATTTGAATTGCCAGATTCTGTTACTTTCTCTACTGGGAACTGCATACTTTCAGGAGAAAGAAATTGTCCTTTTTTTAATGTTACAGCCTTTCCCGTTTTGGCAGCTGCAACCACTAAATCTGTCTGACGAACCAAAAACGCAGGAATTTGTAAAACATCAACATAAGCTGCAGCCATAGCTGCGTCCTTGGATTCGTGAATGTCTGTTGTAACCGGAACTTTAAATTCCTCTCTTATATTGGTTAATATTTTTAAAGCTTTTTCGTCTCCAATCCCTGTGAAACTGTCTAATCTAGAGCGATTAGCTTTTTTAAAAGAACCTTTAAAAATAAAAGGAATATTATATTTATCTGTTAATTTAACTAGTTTTTCAGCGATTAATCTGGTGATATTTTCGCTTTCAATAGCGCATGGACCAGCAATTAAAAAGAAATTTCCGCTGTCCAAGTTTTTAATGTGTGGCAATGACTCTATCATTCTACAAAGTTACGGAATGATAGAGAATATATTAGAATTCATTACTTTTGAAACTGATATAAGATTATGGAAAATTACGTTGAAATTATAGGGTACAGTGCCTCTGCCTTTATTATGGGGAGTTTTTTAATATTTAATAATATTAAGTTACTACGAATCATCAATGGTATTGGTTGTTTACTTTTTGTTTTGTACGGTTATTTAATCGATAGTTGGCCGATTATCATTCCTAACGTATTTATCTTTTTAGTACAGATTTATTACTTATTTATCCATAAAGACAAATCGTGAGGAATAAAGTCATTGCTTTGGTTTCCAATAATATTGCAACCGATCAAAGATTGATTAAAGTAGGAAGTACATTACAAAACAATTGCTTTGATTTTCATTTAGTCGGAACCAAGCATAGAGGTAATCCTAGTTTAGACCACATTCCATTCAAGACTATAAGGACAAATATATTTTTCCAGAAAAACTTTCTTTTTTATGCAGAGCTGCAATTAAGATTGCTGATAGCATTATTCAAAATACCAAAAAAGAATTCTATCATTTTGGCCAATGATTTAGATACATTGATTCCGGCAAGTATTATTTCTAAACTTTACCGAGTACCGTTAGTGGTCGATTTTCATGAGATTTTCTCTGAAATGCCAACTTTAAAGGAAGGTTCAATTCAAAAAAGAGTTTGGAAATTCATAGAAACTCAATTAGTTCCAGGGGTAAAGTATAGCTATACGGTGAGTAATTCTTATGCCAATTGGTTCAGCGAAAGTTATGGAATAGAACCTGAAATCATTAAAAACGTTCCAAAACAACGTGAAGCTCCAAATAATTCTGAAACTTTGGGCCAAAAGATTGTGATTTATCAAGGCGCAATCAATCCTTCGCGTGGAATTGATAAAATGATTTTGGCGATGAAGTTTTTAGACCAGGTTCAACTTTGGATAATTGGCGATGGACCTTTATTGGAGGAGTATAAAACTTTGGCCAAAAACACTAGAATAGAAGATAAGGTTCGATTTTTTGGAAAATTATCTCCAACTGATTTGAAAGAAATTACACCCAAAGCCAATCTAGGTTTAAGTTTAGAAGAAGATAATGGTTTAAGTTATCGCTATGCATTACCTAATAAAGTATTTGACTACATACAAGCTAGAATTCCTATATTGGGAAGCAGTGATTTACCTGAGATTAAAGAGTTAATTGAAAAATATAATATTGGTGATCTAATTGAAAATCATCACCCCGAACATATTGCAACTAAAATTAATTCGATTTTAGAAATTGACAAACAATTCTTTTTATCTAATTTAAACTTAGCCTCGAAAGAATTAAACTGGGAAAATCAGGAGGAGAAATTAATCAACATTTTCAAAACAGCCGCGAATGGATAAATCCTTACATATCGTTAGTTTTGATTTTCCGCATCCACCTGTTTATGGTGGAATTATAGATGTGTTTTATAAGATAAAAGCTTTACACCAACTCGGAGTTAAGATTCACTTGCATTATTTCGCTGATGGAGAAAAGCATTCAGAAGAATTATCCGCACTGTGTGAAACTATTTGCTTTTACAAAAAAACATCAGTTGTGTCAACCAAAGTTATTTCTAATCTACCCTTGAGGATGTTAACACGTAGAAATAAGAAGTTAGTTGGAAATTTAGCTAAAAATAATTTCCCCATATTATATGAAGGCTTACATACAAGTCATTCGGCCCTATCACCTGAGCTGAAAACGCACAAAAAGTTCCTTCGTTGTCATAATGCAGAAGCAGAATATGCCGCAGAACTTGCTAGAACAGAGAGAAATTCTTTCAAGAAAATACTATTTCAAATAGAAGAGAAGAAAACCAAGAAATTCGAGCAAGATTTAAATCAATTCGATGGTTTGTTTGTGTTATCTCACGAGGATAAAGAATATTTTCAACACTCAAATTCTAAACTCAAAATAGCTCCTATTTTTCACGCGCATGAAAAGGTTGAAGTTTTAGAAGGAGTAGGGGATTATGTTTTATTTCATGGAAATCTTTCTGTAAATGAAAATTTAGCTACGGCAGAATGGATTTCTAATGAATTAGCTCCTTTGATGCCTCAGCTCAAATTTAAAATTGCTGGTAAAAATCTAAATTCAAGTTTAAGAAGCAAGTTAGAAAAGCCTAATGTTGAGTGCTTTTTTAATCCAGATGCTCCAAAGATGAAGCAATTAATTCAAGATGCACAGATTGTTTTATTAAAAACATCTGTTCCGTCTGGCATTAAATTAAAACTGATTGATTCTTTGGCTTATGCGCGACATATAATTTCTGACACCCATTCCGTTCAAAAATCTCAACTGGGCTCATTGGTTTCTATTGCCGATACAACTGAAGAGTATATTCTTAAAATTAAGTCATTTCAAAATCAGCCTATTTCAGAAAATGACGTAAAAGAGAGAAATGTTTTATTCAGAGATGTATTAAACAATCAATTTAATGCATCCCAAATAGTTCAGGAAATATTTTAAACGTTGGCGAAAAGAGATTGAGATTCTGCGACCAAAACTTTTCCGTTTTCACATCTAAAAGTTTTTGCAGGGAATCGTCTAATCATGCTATAATCATGGGTTGCCATTAAAACCGCCATGTTATTCTCCTCAGACAATCTTTTGATAAGATTCATAATTTCAATAGATGTCTCTGGGTCTAAGTTACCCGTAGGCTCATCCGCCAGAATCAATTGAGGATGATTCAATAATGCTCTTGCAACGGCAATACGCTGTTGTTCTCCCCCAGAAAGTTGGTGAGGCATTTTATGTTTTTTGGTAGCCATATTTACATCATCCAAAACTTGATCGATACGATGTGAAATTTCAGATTTGGTTTTCCAACCCGTAGCGCGAAGAACGAACTCAAGATTCTTTTCGATTGTTCTATCGGTTAACAATTGGAAATCTTGGAATACAATTCCTAATTTTCTTCTCAAATGAGGAATTTTTGAAGTGCTTAAATTCTCTAAATCTATGCCCGCTACCTGACCTGCTCCATTTTGTAATGGAAGATCTCCGTATAATATTTTAAGCAAACTACTCTTTCCACTACCTGTTTTACCAATCAAGTAAGCAAATTCACCAGCTTGCATTTCGAAATCAACATTGTTTAAGACCAAAAAATTTCTTTGGTAAACATCGGCATCGCGTAAGGATATAATAGGAGTGTTGGGCATATCAAAGTTTTTTCAAAAGTAAATAAAAAAAGCTCGAAAGTAAACTTTCAAGCTAAATTTATGTGCGTTTTAAGAGAAATTAACGCTTTGCGCGTACAGAACTTACAGAAAGGCTTTTTCTTCCTTTTCTTCTTCTTGCTTTCAACACTCTACGACCATTCTTAGTCGCCATTCTCTCGCGGAATCCGTGTTTGTTTCTCTTTTTTCTATTACTTGGTTGGAATGTTCTTTTCATCGCTAATCACTTTATAATCAAATCTTTCTTCCGATTCGGGGTGCAAATATAAAACTTCTTTTTAATCTAAAAAATTAAACGCCAAAATTTTTACTTATTTCCTAGCTTTTATAATCTAAAACCTAGGTGATAATACTTTGGTTATTTTGGAATGGCAAATGTAATTAAAATCTTTCTGATAGGAAAGTTTAACTGCTCCAAAAGTTTAAAAGTTAGTCTTTAGTCGTACTGTATGAATTCTAAATCAGTGAAATTGAACTTATAATTAAAAATTATATTTGGAATAAGTGTACTGAAAACAATAATGTTTAAGATTATCAACAATATTGTTGGTTTTGTTGAAAACTACCTATATATGTATAGCTTAAAAGATGCCCAAAAGTTGTATTTTAGCACATTAGTAAAAAAAGATATATGACAGAAGGAGAAAAGTTAATTCCTATCAATATTGAGGATGAAATGAAGTCCGCTTATATAGACTATTCCATGTCGGTAATTGTTTCAAGAGCACTTCCAGATGTTAGAGATGGTTTGAAGCCAGTTCACCGTCGAGTTTTATACGGAATGGACGATCTAGGTGTCTATTCAAATAAAGCGCATAAGAAGTCTGCACGTATTGTGGGAGAGGTTTTAGGTAAATATCACCCACATGGTGATTCTTCCGTTTATGATACAATGGTGCGTATGGCTCAGCATTGGTCTATGCGTTACATGATGGTAGATGGGCAAGGTAACTTTGGTTCCGTTGATGGTGATTCGCCAGCAGCCATGCGTTATACAGAGGCTCGTATGCAGAGGATATCCGAGGATATGTTGAAGGATATCGATAAGGATACAGTTGATTTTAGACTTAACTTTGATGATACCTTAGAAGAGCCAACGGTTCTTCCTACAAGGGTTCCAAACCTATTGGTGAATGGGGCTTCGGGTATTGCGGTAGGTATGGCTACCAATATGGCGCCACACAACCTTTCTGAAGTTATCGACGGGATTCATGCTTATATTGATGATCATGATATAAGCATAGAAGGTTTAATGCAGCATATTAAAGCTCCTGACTTTCCAACTGGTGGAACTATTTATGGTTATTCTGGAGTAAAAGAAGCTTTCGAAACGGGTAGAGGTCGTGTCATGATGCGTGCAAAAACCTCAATGGAGGAAGTTCAGGGTAGAGAATGCATTATTGTAACTGAGATTCCATATTTGGTGAATAAAGCCAATATGATTGCATCCACTGCCGAATTGGTGAAGGAAGGTAAGATCGAAGGGATCTCTGAGATTAGAGACGAATCGGATAGAAATGGAATGAGAATCGTTTATGTTCTTAAAAACGATGCTATCCCCAACATTGTACTTAATCTACTATTTAAGTATACACAATTACAAACTTCTTTCAGTATAAATAACATTGCCTTGGTAAATGGTAGACCAGAGCAATTAAACTTAAAGGATTTAATCAAGCACTTCGTTGATCACAGACACGAAGTTGTATTGAGAAGAACTGAATTCGAACTTAAGAAAGCAAAAGACAAAGCGCACATCTTAGAAGGTTACATGAAAGTAATCGCTACCGAAGATTCTTTGGATAGAGCTATTCATATCATTCGTAATTCATCTAATCCTGCTGAAGCTAAGCAAGGATTAATGGATGAATTCGAGCTTACAGAGATTCAATCTCAAGCCATTCTAGACATGAGATTAGCTAAGCTTACAGGAATGGAGCTTGACAAAATTCGCGAAGAGTATGAGGAGATCATGAAAGAAATCCAATACTTAGAAAGCGTTTTAGCTGATGTAACTTTAAGGTTTGAAATTATTAAAGAAGAATTAGCTGAGATTAAAGAGAAATACGGCGACGAAAGACGTTCTGAAATTAACTATGCAGGTGGTGAAATGAGCATCGAGGATATTATTCCTGATGATAAAATGGTGGTTACAATTTCTCACTTAGGATATATTAAACGAACTTCTTTATCAGAGTATAGAGCACAAACAAGAGGTGGAGTAGGAAATAGAGGTGCAACATCTAGAGACGGCGACTTTATGGAATATATGGTAGCTGCATCTAACCACCAATATATGTTGTTCTTTACCGAAAGAGGTCAGTGCTATTGGTTGAGAGTGTTTGAGATTCCAGAAGGATCCAAAACTTCCAAAGGTCGAGCAATTCAAAACTTGATTAGTTTAGAGCCGGGTGATAAGATTAGAGCTTACATTCGAACTCATGATTTAATGGATGAGGATTATGTTAAGGATAATTACATCGTAATGGTGACTAAGAATGGTCAAATTAAGAAAACTCTTTTAGAAGCTTATTCTCGTCCGCGTGTGAATGGAATTAGAGCAATTTCTATTAGAGAAGGAGATGAATTGCTAGAAGCAAAGCTAACTAATGGGGATAGTCAGATAATGATTGCATCTAAACATGGTAAAGCCATTCGATTTGATGAAGAGCTTGTGAGACCAATGGGTAGAACGGCTGCAGGAGTTAGAGGAATCAATATTTCAGAAGAGGATGAAGTTATTGGAATGGTTGTTGTTTCTGATATCGAAAATGATACCATTTTAGTGGTTTCTGAAAAGGGTTATGGAAAGCGTACCGATGTAGAAGAGTATCGTCAAACCAATCGTGGAGGTAAAGGTGTGAAGACCTTGAATATCACAGAAAAAACAGGTTATGTAATTGCCATTAAGAATGTTGTGGATGATAACGATTTGATGATTATCAATAAATCTGGTGTAGCTATTAGAACCTCTGTTTCAGAATTACGCGTAATGGGTCGTGCAACGCAAGGTGTAAGATTGATTAACCTGAAGAAAGGTGACGAGATTGCAGCGGTTGCAAAAGTTGAAATCGATGAAGACGAAGATTTAGCGGAAGAAGATGTAAACAACGAAATCATAGGTGACAACGAAGATTTAAACAACGATCAAATTAACAATAACGAAGAAGAATAATATGAAGAAAATAATTTTAAGTTTATCAACAGCAGTGCTAGCGATAAGTTTACAAGCACAGCAAGCAGAAATGGAAGCTACCAAATCTGCTTTTAAGGCTAAAAATTATTCAGAGGCAGTTCAACAAGCCCAAAAAGCTGAAGAATTACTTAAGTCAAATTACACTATTGAGCCTAAGGATTTAGCTGAGTTTTATTTAAGTGCAGCCAATTCTGCTAAAGCAGCAGGAGACATGACTACAGCAGCCGAATTTTATGCAAAACTTGGTAAGTTGGAGTCTATGCCGATCTTGAGAGCTAAAAATAAGGATACCAAAAATTGGGAGTACTTTTTTAGTCAGAAAGAAGCAGAATCTGTAACCTCCGCTGGAAATTATGGTGGATTGAAAGAATTCGCATTTGATGGGAATGCTATGCAAGAATTAGCTCCTCAATTGAATAATGAGGCGAACAAAACTTTAGATGCAGCTAACAAAGCGTTTACAGCTCAGAATTATGAGCTCGCTGGTAAAGAATTTTTGAAGTCTTACTACTTATATAGCGCCGTAGGCAACAAGAACGATTTGCTTAAATACTATGCAGGTATTGCTATGTTGCAAACTGATGAAAAAGAAAAAGCAGCTCATTTAATGCAAGAGTTGGTTGATAGTGGTTTTACGGGAGTTCAACAAAATTTCTATGCTAAAGAAAAGGATACAGGTAAGAAAGTTGCCTTCGCTTCAAAGCAAGATATGGACACTCAAGTTAAGCTAGGTTTAGCAACTGATCCTGAAGTTGAAACAACGGAGTCTTTAGAAGAAGAATTACTGAGTAATACAACTTATGCTTGGTATTCATTAGAAGAGTGGGATAAAGCTTTAGCCGTAGGTAAAAAAGGTTTATCTAAGTTCCCTGAGAATGAAAACATGAATCAATTGGTTACCGGAGTTTATTACAAATCTGGTAACTCAGCAGAGTTTGTTAAAACTTTACGAGCTAAGGTGAATAACGGAACCGCTACAGGAGTTGATTTGTTCAACTTAGCTAAATCTATTGAAGATGATTCAGGTGATTTAGAAGAAGCTAAGAAGTTCTACAAAATGTCGATTGAGAAAGATCCTAATTTTGCTAATTCCTACTTAAATTTAGCCTTTGCTATTATTAAAGGAGAAGAAAAATTTGTTGAATTAATGAATCAAAATTTAGGGACTTCTGCTAAAGAAAAGAAAATCTATAACGAAAATAGAACCAAACGCAAAGGTCTTTATGAAGAAGCTCTTCCTTACTTAGAGAAGGCTTATCAAATTGAGCCAGAGAATTTAAACTTAATCAAAGTTTTACGAAACACATACGAGGTTGTGGGTAATGATGACAAGTACTTTGAGTTTAAAAAGAAATTCGAAGATAAGGCTAGAAATTAATAGATAAAACGATTACAAATATTTAGTCCGATGCCTGAAAAGGCATCGGACTTTTTATTCACCTTAATCGAGAGATTATTATGTAAGTGAATTATATATAAGATTCTACTTTTTGTTTTGAATTTTAAAACCTATTAACTCGGGATAAAAAAAGCGACTGAGTTTTCAGTCGCTATATAAAATAAGAGCTTAATTAATTATCTTATAAGGATAAACTTCTCATTAATCAATTCTTTTCCATTTTCGTCCATTACCTTAATGTAGTAGTTTCCTGGACTTAGAGTGTTTAAGTTTAAAGACTTGATGTTTTGGGTATCCCCTAAATTCATTTTAGACTGAACTAAATTGTTTCCAGCAATATCATAAACCGAAACTTGTCCAATTCCACTTAGCTTAGTATTAAGAGCAATGCTGATTTGTCTATCGGTTACTTTAGTAGGATAAATGCTAAAGAATGCATTCGAAGCTACCGTAGTAGAAGCATCTTGAATAAAATATGGACTCGCCATATCATATAAAGGTGTGCTTGATTTAGTGTCGACTCTTTTTGCTTTTAGACTGTTGAAATCTAAGGTATAGAATCCTTTTCCTTGCGCATTAGATAATAGAACTTCTCCATTGGACATTACGGCAGAACCATTGGTAGTAAATCCTTTTTCAAGACCTTCAATGCTTCCTATTAATTCAGCTTTCATATCTTTTGGATTAATCTTAACCACATGAGAGTAAGCAGATATCAAATACAGATTTCCTGTATTATCAGCAATTAAATCACCTCCATAGAACTTATATTGATCTAGTTTTAAATCAGAATTTAATGCACCCAAATCTTTCACAGAATAACCGCTAGAGATAGGTGTAATTTCTAAAAGTTGTGTTGAATTATTATTCAAAGCATATGACTTACCGTTAGGTAGTGTAGCCATTCTAGAGAATTGTTCTGCTATTTGGCATTTAGAATTAGCTTTACCTGTTGCATAAATTCTTTTGCTTTCTCCTGTTTGTAAATTATAGGTATAAATATCTGGTGAAAACATACCAATCATAATCAAATTTTGATTCTTGGTATCATAAGACATTCCGACAACTTGATCTGGCATTTCGGAATTTTTATTGACAATCACCTTGTCATTTTCTCCTTTTAAATCAATAAATCTAAAATCCTTGAATGCTATTGCTTTTACGTTTTCTCCACTGACAGCAATAATGTCACTTTGTGCAAGTCCAGAACCTAATCCGAAAACCACAAGGGCAGTTAGTAAAGTTTTTTTCATAATAGTTTATTTTAAGTGTTTAAAACAAATATAATGAATAATTAAACCATTACCTAAAATTTTAATTTACTTGATAAATTTGAAGTGTCTAGATTAAATATATGGCTCTAAAAGAGATAAAATATTAGCATATGTATTTTTGAGTGGTTCCTCCCAATCTTTTTCTGCAATCCATTGAATATCAGAAATACCTTCTTCTGTCTGAGGTTTTAAAGTTTCATTGCCATCATATTTCATTTCAAACCAATAAGTTACTTTTAGAATGTATTCTTTGTGAAAATACATATGATAAGTGTCTGATAATCTTTTGGTAATCTCTAAGTTAGAGATTCCGCATTCCTCCTCAACTTCACGTTTGGCTGTTTCTTCTATAGATTCGCCCGCTTCCATTTTTCCTTTGGGTAAATCCCAATTACCTAATCTATAAATCCACAGGAGATCCTTGTTTTGGTTAAAAACGACACCACCTGCAGCCTGAATCTGTGTAAATTCATTTTTAAATTTTTCCCACGTACTTTCGGTATCGAGAGAATAAATGTTTACGCTATTACAATTATGGTTAAGTAAGTCGATAGCTTGATGAAAGACACTTGAATTTATAAAAGGTAGATTCCGCTCAGCATCAGTCGTTTTCGCTCCTATGGTTAAAGGTTTATTATTCACAAAAACTTTGTACATTTGGAATTGTTTATTCAAACTTACAGTATTTTTAAGTTTTTAACATAATCGAATCCAAATTATTAAATTAGCATATGAATTTTCAAAGCAGAAAAGTAAGCCTAGATCAAACTCAACAAAAAGCATTTGATCATTTAAAAGAAATGTCAAATTATGAGAAATTAATGCCAGAAGAATCTGAATTTAGCGTTCACGAAAGTGGTGAAGGTTTTTCAGTTCAATTAAAAGGCTTGCCAAAAGTAGGTCTAAAATTAAAGGAAATTCAAGAGCCTGATTTTATTTTATTTACTTCGCCTTCAGATAACTTCAACTATGAAATGAAAGTTAATGTAGCATCAACCGGAGATAATTCATCGGAAGTTTCTATAGACTTCAATGGGAAATTTAACCCAATGATTGCTATGATGGCAAAGAAACCATTAACTAAATTAATCGAAACGATTGCTGATAATTTAGAAACAAAAGGTATTTCTTAAATCTTATTGGGCGGCTGGTACCAAGTTCGCTGCCCAACTTTGGTCTAGAGGCTGTTGCCAATTATCCCAAAAATCAGATAAATTAGAAACACTGTTGTTAAACACAATGGTGTTTTTTGCTATATCACCATTTTTAACTTTCTTCTTAAAATCAAATAATTTCTCGGTTTTCATTTGGTCGTTTTCTAAATAACTCACCAACATTCTATCCGTAAATGAAGAACCTATCTTATCTTCTATTAATTTAATATATCGAGTTAGTGAATCGATTGAACAGCCTGAAGCTGCAGCCGGAGATTCGTCTACCGCAATTACTAAAAACTGGTCGAAAATCCATTCATAACCACCCTTTAATGCATTTCCATGCGCATTCCATTGTGGCATGAATTGGTCCATATAAGTTTTGACGACTTTGGTTTCCACTTCATCTAACTTTCTTTCTGCCATAAAAACCCATAGCCTAGACTCGGCCGGGTAGTCTCTAAAATAACTTTGAACTAGTGTAATCATAGTTTTATTAATATTGAGTAAATTTACAAATTAATCTGTGTATTTAGTCAATTTTGACTATATAATCAAAGAATTATCCTTATTATGAAAGCATTTGTTTATATCCTAGCTTTATTAACTTCAACTTCCATTTTAGCTCAAAATCCCAATCGGATTTTTAAAAATTTCAAGCAAAAGAATCAATATTATGTAGTTGAGGTAAGCGATGGTACTTATGAAATTGAGTTTTTGACTGATCAAATGGTGCAAACGAGTTTTATTCCAAAAGGAGAAAGCTTTAAGAGGGAATCTCATGCCGTAGTAATCGATTTAAAAGAATTGGCCACTACGGCGAATGAAGATGCTGATAAAATTGAAATTTCATCGCCAAATTTAAAAGTGAGAATTCAAAAATCACCTTTTCAAATATCTTATTACAATAGTGATAATTTAATCATTTCTGAAAAAGAAGGTTATAGAAAGGATTCGCTAGAGAATATTCAATTTAATCTTAAACCACATGAAATTCTATATGGAGGGGGAGCAAGAGCGCTTGGAATGAATCGTCGTGGTCATAAACTAGAATTGTACAATCGAGCGCATTATGGCTATGAAACCCATTCAGAATTGATGAATTACACCATGCCGATTGTAGTTTCATCCGAACGCTATATGATTCATTTCGATAATGCACCTATTGGATTTTTGGATTTAGATAGTAAAGGAAATAACACCTTAGAATACCAAACCATATCAGGAAGAAAGACGTATCAAGTTATCGTTGGTAATGATTGGGACGGATTGATTGCAAATTATACAGAACTCACCGGCCGCCAGCCGATGTTGCCACGTTGGGCTTTGGGTAATTTCTCAAGTAGATTTGGGTATCATTCTCAGGAGGAAGTTACGAATACGATTCAGAAATTTAGGGATGAAGAAATGCCAGTAGACGCGATTATCTTGGATTTATATTGGTTTGGAAAAGAGGTGAAAGGAACTATGGGGAACTTAAAGTTTGATGTGGATTCATTCCCTCAGCCTAAGAAAATGATTCATGATTTAAGAAAAAAGAATGTTGAAACTATTTTAATCACAGAGCCATTTCTTTTAACAACATCAGATCGCTGGAACGAAGCCGTAAAAGAAAATATTTTAGCAAAAGACTCTCTTGGAAATCCTTACACTTATGATTTTTTCTTTGGAAATACGGGTTTAATAGATATCTATTCAAAAGAAGGTTATAATTGGTTTTCTAATATTTATAAGGACTTAATTAATTTGGGCGTAACCGGAATGTGGGGTGATCTAGGAGAGCCTGAGGTGCATCCATCTGGTTTATTTCATGCGGCTGGAACTGCAGATGAGGTACATAATATTTATGGTCATGATTGGGCTAGATTAGTTCAATCGGCTTATGCAGATGTTAAACCACAAGATCGACCATTTATTTTGATGCGTGCAGCTTATTCAGGTTCGCAACGATATGGCATTGTTCCATGGACGGGAGATGTTAATAGAACTTGGGGAGGTTTGCAATCTCAACCAGAAATTGCGCTACAAATGGGAATGCAAGGAATTGGTTATATGCACAGTGATTTAGGAGGATTTGCAGGTGATAATTTAGATGATGAATTATATGTAAGATGGTTGCAGTATGGTGTTTTTCAGCCGATTTTTCGTCCACATGCCCAAGAGGAGGTAGCAAGCGAACCTGTGTTTAGAAGTGAATGGGCCAAGAACTTATCTCGCGAAGCCATCAATTTACGTTATCAAATGTTACCCTATAATTACAATTTAGTTTTTGAAAATTATAAAACTGGAAAACCCTTAATGCGCCCCTTGTTTTTTGAGGAATCAGACAATATTGATTTAATGACTTATAGCGATGCTTACTTTTGGGGAGACGACTTTGTGATTGCACCGGTTTTAAAACCAGCTGAAAAAACTAAAAAGCTTTATTTACCAAAAACTGCTAATTGGGTTGATTTTTATTCTAAGAAAAAATATGAAGGGGGAAAAGAATATGAAATAAAGTTGAAAGAGGATCATATTCCAACATTTGTTCGTTCGGGAGCGATTGTTCCAATGGCGCCTAAAATGCAATCAACTAAAGAATACAAAGGAAAAGAGTTTATAGTTAATTACTATTTTGACGATGAGGTTCAATGGTCGTCGGCGCATGTATATAATGACAATGGTTTGTTGGCTGGTGCATATGAAAAGAAGGCGTATGAAACCTTGGTTTTTGCGGCAGAAAATCAAGGAGAGGAAATTGTTTTAAATTTAGATAATGAATTAGGGTATAATTATAAGTCAGAAAATAAGGAAATTACTTGGGTGATTTATAATTTAACTCAGCAACCTAAATCCTTAACAATAGGAGATAAAACTTATCCTATTAATTGGAAGAAAAAATCTAAGGTTCTGAAAATTAAAACCAAATGGAATACATCTGACAGTAAATCTATTAGAATTCAATTTTAGGATTAATCTTAATTTAAAATCGAATCATCTATATTTGTAGAAACTGAATTTATGACACCTAAAGTAATCGCCATAGACGGACATTCATCTACCGGAAAGAGCTCGCTTTCTAAAAAAGTAGCTTCAGCTTTGGGTTTTATTCATGTGGATACAGGTGCTATGTATAGAGCGATTGCTTGGTATGCATTACACAAAAAAATGTTGTCTTCCGAAGGTGAACTTTTAGTCGATAAAATAGTGAATTCACTAGATGATATTAATTTGAAATTTGAATTAAATCCAAATTCGGGGAATCGAGAGATTCATCTAAATGGCCAAAATATTGAAGGAGAAATTCGTTCTATGGAAGTGGCGAATTTGGTGAGCACCGTGGCAAAAATTCCCGAAATTCGAGAACACTTAGTGAAACTTCAACGTCAAATGGCTAATGAGGTGGGAATTGTAATGGACGGAAGGGATATTGGGAGCGTAGTTTTTCCAGATGCACCCGTTAAAATATTCCTAACAGCGAGTGCAAAAGTTCGTGCGCAACGTAGGTATGATGAATTAAGATCCAACGGTGTTGAAATTAGTTTTGGTGAGGTAGAGGAAAACATCAACAGTCGTGATGCTATCGATACCCAACGATCCGCTTCGCCATTAGTAAAAGCCGAAGATGCTATTGAGGTGAAAAATGATCACATGAATCAAGAGGAGACATTGCAAACTGTCTTAAAAATCATTAAAGAAAAAGGAATTTGAAATTCGTAAATGAAACGAAAGTTTTATTGCGCATTTTACGTATTAAAATTTAGCATGAATTAGCTATATTTTATATCTTTCATAGAATTTAATAAATACAAGCAAAAGCCTTAGTTTTGCAAACTATTAAAATCCATTTATATGTTATTGGTTACAGACATTAGAGAAAACAAAGAACGAATTATTGAGGGGCTAAAAAAGAGAAACATCGAAGACTTATCTGTCTTAGATAAAATTATTGAAGCCGACGATAATCGTAAAAAGACTCAATTTGAACTAGATACTATTTTAGCTGAATCAAATCAATTGTCCAAGCAAATTGGAGAGTTGTTTAAGAGCGGTAAAGGTGCCGAGGCTAATGAGTTGAAAGAACAAACTTCTTCTCTAAAAGAAAAATCAAAAAAACTTCAAGAGGATCTTAGCAGCTACAAGGACGAATTAGAAGCATATTTATTCCAAATTCCTAACGCATTACACGAATCTGTTGTCGCTGGAAAAGGAGAGGAGGATAATGTTTTGGTTTCTACGCATGGCGAAGTAGAAGAAAAAGAAGGTTTGCCACACTGGGAATTAGCTTCTAAATACGACATAATCGATTTTGAATTAGGTACTAAAATTACCGGTGCTGGTTTCCCAGTGTATAAAGGAAAGGGTGCAAGATTACAGCGCGCTTTAATCAATTACTTTTTAGATAAAAATACAGCTGCTGGATATAAAGAAATTTTACCTCCATTAATGGTGAATGAAGCGTCTGCTCGTGGTACAGGACAGTTGCCTGACAAAGAAGCACAGATGTATGAAATTCCATTAGATGGGTTTTATATGATTCCAACTTCTGAGGTGCCAGTAACTAATATTTATCGTGATGTTGTGATGGAAGACAAAGATTTTCCAGTTATGATGACAGCTTACTCTCCGTGTTTTAGAAGAGAAGCAGGTTCTTATGGTAAAGATGTACGTGGATTGAATAGATTACATCAATTCGATAAAGTTGAATTGGTTAGAATTGAAAAGCCAGAGAATTCTTATGCAGCATTAGAAGCTATGAAGAACCAAGTGGCAACAATTTTAGAAGATTTAGGTTTAACTTATAGAATTTTACATTTATGTGGAGGCGATACAGGTTTTGCAGCTGCTTCAACTTTTGATTTCGAGGTTTGGTCACCAGCACAGCACCGATGGTTAGAGGTGAGTTCAGTTTCAAATTTTGAAACATTCCAAGCCAATCGATTAAAATTAAGATATAAAGCAGAGAAAGGAACAGAGTATTGTCACACATTAAACGGAAGTTCATTGGCATTACCACGCGTTTTAGCATCTATCTTAGAACATTATCAAGTAGAAGACGGAATTGAGATTCCTGAAGTCTTACACGAGTACACAGGCTTCACAAAAATCAGCTAAGAATATACCTTAGAAAGCAACGTATTGTTATTTCTATCGTCTAAAGAACTATTAAACTAAGTTTTTGATAATAAATTTAATCTTGTCAAAGTAGCCTTGTTTTAATTTTGTTATATTATATAATTACAAATTTCAATCATTCATGAATAAAGATTTAATCGGAACAGGTGTAGCTTTAATCACACCTTTTGACCAACATAATCAAGTAGACCATTCAGGTTTGGCTAACTTGGTCAATCACGCTATTAATGCTGGAGTAGAGTTTCTAGTATTAATGGGAACAACTGCTGAATCTGCTACACTTTCTAAAAAAGAAAAGGAAGCAGCAATCCAAACTATTAAAGCTACCAACAAAGCTAGATTACCAATGGTGATTGGAATTGGTGGAAATAATACAGCTCAAGTGATAGAAGAAATTCAAAACACAGATTTATCTGATTATACAGCGATTTTATCTGCTTCACCATCTTATAATAAACCAACTCAAGAAGGTATTTACCAACATTTTAAAGCGATTGCTGAATCTACTGACAAGGATATTATCTTATATAATGTTCCAGGTAGAACAGCCTCTAATGTTGAAGCATCAACTACGATTAGATTAGCCAAAGAGTTTAAAAACATTGTTGCCATTAAGGAAGCTTCACCAAATTATATGCAATCATCTTTAATTCTAAATGAGAAATTAGAAGGATTCATGGTTCTTTCAGGTGACGATGCTTTTGGTTTGCCTATGACTTTGGCTGGTGGAAAAGGAGTGATTTCAGTAATCGGACAAGCAATACCACAATACAGTGAGATGATTCGTATGGCTTTGGATAAAAAAGTAGACGAAGCTTATGCTTTATACTATGACATCTTAAATCTAACTGAAGCTATTTATGATGAAGGGAATCCAGCTGGGATTAAAGCCTTAATGCAAGTTCAAGGAGTTTGTTCTAGTGAAACTCGTTTGCCATTAGTAAAAGCATCAGAAGAATTGAAGCAAAAGATTGAAAAGCTTTTCAATAAATTAAAATAATACGCGTTTTAAATTTTAATATTGAAGTTCAGTCAATTAAAAATGGAGAATACCAAGAAAAACCTTATTTTTGCATGATGTTGAAAAAAGTAGTTGTGATAGTCTTTTTCCTTAGCTTGTTAGTTTCGTGTAACAAGACCTACGAAAAAGCCATGAAGAGCACAGAACCTGAGTTTATTTTAAACGCAGCGGATGAGCTATATGAACAAGAAAAATGGCCTTATGCGATAGAGTTATATCGTAAAGTGGCTTCTGCTTATGCTGGAACAGAACAGGCTGAAGAGATTGCGTATAAAAGTGCTTACGCTAACTATAATGACAAGAATTATACATTAGCTGCTAAGCAATTTAAGAATTTCTACACAGGATTCAATAGAAGCGATAGAGCAGAAGAGGCATTGTATATGTCAGCTTTTAGTTATTATCAAGGTTCTCCAAAATATAACTTAGATCAAACCAATACCTACGAGGCTATTAGAGAACTACAAGGATTCATTGATACTTACCCAAGTTCAGAGAAAGTTAAAGAAGCGAACGCTTTAATTAATGAATTACAGCAAAAATTAGAGAGAAAAGCTTTTGAAATTGCAAAAGCCTATCATAAAACTTTGAAATATAAAGCAGCTGCCGTATCTTTTGCTAATTTCTTAGAGGATTTTCCTGATTCAAATCTAATCGAAGAGGCGAATATGTATTTATTACGCTCTAGATCTGAGTTAGCGATTAAAAGTATTTTCGATAAAAAGGAGTTGAGATTGAAAGATGCAGCTACGACTTATCGATTGTTTATTAGAAAATATCCAAATACCGAGTTTAAGAAAGAAGCTGATGAATGGAATGAAAAGATTGAAGAAGAATCTAAATTGCATGCAGAGGTTTTAAATCAAATAGAAGAACAAAAAAAGAAGACCCAATCATAATATGGACTATAAAAATGTAGATGCGGAATTAACGACAAAAACGTATAACCGCGACAAAATTGAGGAGCCAACTGGGAATTTGTACGAAGCTATTGCCATTATGGGTAAAAGAGCTGAGCAAATTCAAAGTGAATTAAGAACAGAATTATTAGAGAAATTAGATGAATTCGCTGCACACTCAGATTCTTTAGAAGAGATTTTTGAGAACAGAGAGCAAATTGAAGTATCTAAATTCTACGAAAGATTACCAAAGCCAACTGCCATTGCAATCAAAGAATGGATGGATGGTAATGTTTACTTTAGAAGACCAGAAAAGGAGATCAAGATTAAATAATTCTTGATCAACTTATTATAATCGCATCAAAAAGCCCAAAAATAATCACCTAATTCTTTAGGGTTTTTGGGTTTTATGATGCTTTTTCATTTTAAAAATCTTGCACATTGTCTGTTTTAAAGAATAAAAAAATACTAGTAGCTGTGAGTGCTGGAATTGCCGCTTATAAATCGGCTTTTCTTGTGCGCGCATTGATTAAAAAAGGAGCTGAGGTGAAAGTAATTTTAACACCAGAGGCAACTAAATTCGTTACGCCACTTACTCTTGCTACTTTATCCAAAAATCCTGTAGAGTGGGAGTTTTCCAACGAAAAAGGCGATTGGGCAAATCATGTAGAGTTAGGTCTTTGGGCCGATGCTATGATTATTGCTCCATTAACTGCTAGAACGCTTTCGTCTATGGCAGATGGTCATTGCGATAATCTCGTGATGGCAACTTATCTCTCGGCCAAGTGTCAGGTAATTGTCGCGCCAGCCATGGACTTAGACATGTATCAACATCCTTCTACGGCAGAGAATTTAGAGAAGATTCAATCCCACGGGGATCTTATTATACCAGCTACTTCAGGAGAGTTGGCAAGTGGTTTGGTAGGTCAAGGACGAATGGAAGAGCCAGATGAGATTGTGAAATTCGTTGAGGACTTCTTTAAAAAAGATTTAATCTTAAGCGGAAAGAAAATTTTAATTTCAGCAGGACCTACCTATGAAGCCATCGACCCAGTAAGATTTATTGGGAATCATTCCTCTGGGAAAATGGGATTTGAGTTGGCTAAAATGGCCGAAAAGTTAGGTGCTGAGGTTACCTTGGTGGCTGGTCCAACACATCAATCGGTAGAAGGTTATAATATCAAGAGAATGGATGTGACATCTGCTTTGAATATGCTAGAAGCGATTGAAAGTGTCTATGAAGCTCAAGATATAGTAATTATGGCGGCAGCTGTTGCAGATTATAGACCTGCAGAAATTGCTGATCAGAAGATTAAAAAGAATGCGGATAAAATGACCATTGAAATGGTTAAGAATCCAGATATTTTAAAACATTTAGGTACCAAAAAAGGAAATAAAATGTTAGTTGGCTTCGCTTTGGAGACCAATGATGCAATAAAACATGCAAAAGGGAAGTTAGAACGTAAGAACGCTGACTTAATTGTACTGAATACTTTGGAAGATGAAGATGCAGGTTTTGGTGTTGAAACTAATAAGGTAACTTTTATTACAGCTAATAAAGAACCTTTGTCTTTTCCATTAAAATCTAAAACAGAAGTTGCCAAAGATATTCTTACCTTTATAGCACAAAATTTAAAAACTAATGCGTAAGTATTTATTCATATTCTTCACTTTTATTTTTAGTTATGCTTCATCGCAGGAGCTATTGGCTGAGGTAAAAGTTGATTTTTCTCAAATTCAAGGTTCAAATACCACAGCTTACACAGCTTTAGAAAAGAGTTTAAAAGATTTTATCAATACCACGAAATGGACAGATAAAACCTATAAAATTCAAGAGAAAATTGAATGTAACTTTACTATCATCATCCGGGAGAAAGTTAGTTCAAATACCTATAATGCTAATTTACTAGTTCAAAGTAGAAGACCTGTTTTTGGATCTAATTATTATTCACCGATTTTGAATGTGAGTGATAATGACTTTACGTTTGAATACACAGAATATGAGCAGCTAATCTTTAACCCAAGAAAATTTAGTGATAAAAATCTAACGGACGTAATTGGATACTACATTTATATGGTATTAGGTTATGATGCAGATACTTTTGTTAGAAATGGTGGTGATCCTTACTTTCAAACTGCTCAACAAATTTCAGGCTTAGCCAATAGTTCTAGATTCTCAGGATGGTCTACAATGGCAGGTCCAAGAAGTCGTTCTGGATTAGTAAATGATGTTTTAGGACAAAAGAATAAAACATTAAGAGCTACCTACTACACCTATCATAGACTTGGTTTGGATTTAATGGCCAAAAACGAGTTGAACGCTAAAAATGCTATTGGAAATGCGATCTTAACTTTAGAAAGTTTTCAAACTTCCAATAATTATTCACAGAACTATCCTTTGGATTTATTTTTCCAAGCCAAGAAAAGTGAAATCTCACAAATATTTTCTGGAGGTGTAAAACCAACCATTCAAATCAGCAAGCTGAAAAGCTTATTGAATACCATTTCGCCGTCTAATTCTAATCAGTGGAATACGATACAATAATTCATGCTAACCCATCTTTTTGTTACAAACTACACCTTAATAGATGAACTATCCTTAGATTTCTCTTCTGGTTTAACTATTCTAACCGGAGAAACAGGTGCCGGAAAATCTATTTTATTAGGTGCGCTTAAGTTGGTGCTGGGTGAAAGAGCCGACCTTCAAGCCATCAAAAATCAAGAGCAAAAATGTATCATCGAAGCTCATTTTGATATCAAAAAATTAAATCTTAAATCGTTTTTTGAGGAAAATGATTTGGATTATGAAGATATTTCTATCCTAAGGAGAGAGATTTTACCCTCGGGAAAAACAAGAGCTTTTGTAAATGATGTACCTGTTAGACTTAATATACTCAATAAATTAAGTGGAGCACTCATCGACATTCATTCCCAATTCCAGACAGCGGATTTATTGAAAGATGCTTTCCAGTTTGAATGGATAGATGCCGTTGCACAGCAACAAGAAGAACTACGGGTCTTTAGAAAAGATTTCCACTTATTTAAAGAAAAGCAAGCTGAACTTAAGAAGTTAACGGAAAAGAAAGCAGAGTTTCAACAGGAGTATGATTATAACTCATTTCTGTTTGAGGAGCTAGAAGCGGCACATTTAGAAGATGTTTCATTAGAAGAATTGGAACGTGAGCATTATGCCTTAGAAAATGCCGAGGAAATAGCGCTTAATCTATCTGAAATGCTTCAAACCTTGGAGAATGAAGATTATGGTATTTTAACGACTTTAAACGCGATAGTTAGCAAATCTAAAGGTTTATCAGAATTCCTAGAATCTTCCCAATTAGATGAGCGTATAGAAGCTTTAAGGATAGAATCTATAGATATTACCCAAGAGTTAAATACTAAGTTAGAGAGCGTAGAAATCAACCCAGAGAGGTTGATGGAGATCCAGCAAAGACTAAATGAACTCAATAAATTGCTTCAGAAGCATTATGTTCAAGAAATAGAGGATTTAATTAACATTAAAAATGAGTTAAGCGAAAAATTATCCGATACACTTCAAATTGAGGAAAGTATATCTCGCTTGGAAAAAGAAGTTAGCAAGTTGAAAATAAATCTTGTTAGCAAAGCAGATGAATTGTCGCAGCAGAGAAAGAAAACAACGCCTATAATCGTGAAGGAGATATTGAGCTCATTGCATAAATTAGGAATGCCGAACGCTGAGTTATCCTTTGAGATTTTGGAAAGTGAAAATTTTAATGAGTTTGGAAAAGATGAAATCAATTTACTTTTTTCTGCGAACAAAGGAATTCCGCTAAAAGCCATTGATAAGTCGGTTTCTGGTGGAGAGAGAAGCCGATTGATGTTGGCAATTAAAGAATCTGTTGCTAAGCATAAGGATTTACCCACATTGATTTTAGATGAAATCGACACGGGAGTATCTGGGAAAATTGCGGGAAGCATGGGAGAAATTATGGCGGAAGCTGGAAAGCACATTCAAGTGATAGCAATTTCGCATTTACCCCAAGTTGCAGCTTATGGACAACAACATTTAAAGGTGAAAAAACAAGATATTGCTGGAGTAACCCAATCTAGTGTTCAAGTGTTGAACGAAGAAGAAAGAATACAAGAATTGGCGCAAATGTTGAGCGGTAAAGAGGTTTCTGAAGCTGCAATCCAACAGGCCAAAGAATTGATTAATAAGAAGTAACTTAAATTACAGTGAATTAATTGAAACTGTTTAATTTTGCATAAAATATTAAAGTTAAAAATGAAAAATTTTAAAACAATCATCGACGTTAGAGATGAATACGAATACGAAGAAGGACATATAGCGAATAGCTTAAACATTCCTTTAGCTGAAATTCAAGCAAAATTGGACGAGATTAGAGCACTTCCACAACCGATTGTACTTTGTTGTAAGAGTGGAGGTAGGAGCGGAGCAGCTCATCAGTTTTTGAGCCAACAAGATATAGACTGCTTTAATGCGGGTGGTTGGGAGCAAGTAGAGCAGTTAATCGAGGCCGGAGAGATATGTTGGGTGGATTAATTCAAAAACTCTTTGGTTCTAAAACCGATTTTAAAGAATTGGTAGAGAATGAAGCAGTAATTATAGACGTTCGGTCTAAAAAGGAATTTGAGTCAGGACATATAAAAGGAGCTAAGAATATTCCTTTGAATGAACTTTCTGGTAAACTCGGTTCATTAAAACAAGATAAAACTATTATAACATGTTGCGCATCAGGAGCTAGGAGTGGTGCTGCAAAAGGTATTTTAAGGTCAAAAGGCTTTGAGGTTTATAATGGTGGAGGCTGGAAAAGCTTGGAAAGAAAACTAGCCTAGCTAGATAAAGACGAGATATTCGAATTGAAGAAGTCAGAATATTTCCTCATTTTTGAATAATTTAATCAAAACGCAATATTGTATTGTTGTTTTTGATTAATTTTGTAATAAATTAATATTCTTAATTTAAATAAAACGATTGGATGGCAAGTTTACAAGAGATTTTAACGAGTAATAAATTGGTTTTGGTGGATTTTACAGCAGAATGGTGTGGTCCATGTCAAATGATGAAACCAATTTTAGAAAAGGTTCAGGCTGAAGTTGGAGACAAAGTGAAGCTAGTTGTTGTCGATATCGACAAGGATACAACGGTTGCTGCACAATGTATGGTTCAAAGTGTTCCGACTTTATTATTGTTTAAAGATGGAGAACAAGTTTGGAGAGAAAGTGGAATTTTACAACCACAAGACTTAGTGAGAATCCTAGAAAACGAAATGTAAGAGGATTTTTATCTCTTTCAATCCCTGAGGTATGGGAAAATCTAAAAATACCGCATTCAAACCAACGAGCATATTAGTTACTTTATAACTTATGCTCCTTCTTTGGTTTGGACTTTTTATTATATAAGATTATTTTTTTGGCTGTTGAACTTTGTGCTTAATGATGAATTAGGCATTTTTTATTTAAAAGAATCCCAATACATTTTTATCGCCGCTATAATCATAACAGTTCCAAAGATTCTCTTCAATAATTTGGCGTCAAGACTAATGGCTAGCTTTGATCCAAAATAGCTACCCACCATAAAAGAGAAAGCGAGAAATACCACAAATTTCCAATTTATATAGCCTGCTTTAGAATAATTTATGGCTGCTAAAAGAGCAACTGGAATCACCAAAGTACCAATACTAGTCCCTTGAGCCTGGTGTTGAGACATTCCCATAAACATGATAAGCAGCGGAACAATTACAAGCCCGCCTCCAATTCCTGCCATTCCTCCGACGAGTCCTGCTGTGATTCCGATTAAAATTAAGATGATGATTTGCTCCAACTTCATTGTTTTTGGTTTGAAATGCTAAAATAAAGATTTAATATTATCTTATTGAATATTAAAAAAAGAAAAGAAGTCTAAGGCTAAGACTCAAACTTCTTTGATAATATATCATATGTATTATTAAAATTAAAAAACGAGTTAGCTCAAATGCTTAGATTTAATCCTTTTTAATTCGCTACATCACTAATGAATTTAATTCTTAACAATCTAAGCTCATTCTCGTCTAAATCATCTCCAAACTCTTCTAATAGCTCCGTCATGCTATCGGTTTCTGCATCTTCCATCAAGAAATCCATCACTTCTTCAATTAATTCCTCGTCTACCATTTCGTTGACATAGTAATCAATGTTCAGCTTCGTCCCTTGATAGATAATACTTTCCATTTCCGATAGAAGCTCTTCCATGCTCAAACCTTTGGCTTTTGCAATATCCTCGAAGTTCATTTTTCTATCTGTACTCTTAATAATATACACCTTGTTGGTAGATTTATTTACGATTTGACGAATTACCAAATCATCTGGCTTCTCGATATCGTTGTCCTCAACATATTTAGCAATTAAAGCCACGAAATCTTTACCGAATTTCTTTGCTTTACCTTCACCAACGCCAAAAATATTACTTAATTCATCTAAATTCGTTGGATAGTTAAGCGCCATATCTTCCAAACTTGGATCTTGGAAAATAGCAAAGGGTGGAATTTTATGTCTTTTCGCAACTTTTTTACGAAGATCTTTTAAGTATTCTAATAAAGTTTGGTCAAGAACGCCTCCGCCAGTTTTATTCAAATCATCGGCTTTTTCTTGCATATCCGAATAATCATGGTCTTCGGCGATTTCAAACTTAGTCGGACTCGCAATATAGTCTTCTCCTTTTGAAGTCAATTTTAGAATACCATAACTTTCTATTTCCTTTTCTAAATAATTATTTATGATAGCTTGTCTACCAATAGAACGCCAGAAATTTTCGCCCTCTTCTTTACCTTCTCCAAAGAAATCTTCTGCGGTTATCCCATAGGATTTAATGATCACCGAGCTCTTGCCGATCAAAACATTAACTAAATCTTTTAATTTTAATTTTTCGTTGGTATCTCTTACAACCTCTAAAAAGAATTTAAGTTCTTTAGAAACTTCTTTCATTTTCTTAGGATTGCGCATATTATCATCCATGTCGGCACCTTCACCATTCACTTCATCATATGTCTCGCCAAAGTAGTGGAGTAAGTATTTTCTTCTTGACATTGAGGTTTCTGCATAGGCAACCACCTCGTTTAATAGTTGCATTCCAATTTCTCTTTCAGAAACGGGTTTCCCAGATAAGAATTTTTCTAACTTCTCAATATCTTTATAATCATAGAAAGCTAAGCAATACCCTTCTCCGCCATCTCTTCCAGCACGTCCTGTTTCTTGATAAT
Source organism: uncultured Weeksellaceae bacterium (assembly GCA_964553105.1). Taxonomy (GTDB): domain Bacteria; phylum Bacteroidota; class Bacteroidia; order Flavobacteriales; family Weeksellaceae; genus Profundicola. Next base: position 35,124 of record CAZKJO010000014.1, read on the forward strand.
ATCCCTCTAAACTTTTAGGAAAATCGTAATGAATTACAAACCTAACATCGGGTTTGTCAATTCCCATCCCAAAAGCAATCGTAGCAACTACTACATCAGCATCTTCCATCAAAAACATATCCTGATGTTTTGCACGGGTTTTAGAATCTAAACCTGCGTGATAAGGAATTGCTGAAATTCCATTCAATTGGAGCAGTTGAGACATTTCTTCAACTTTCTTTCGACTTAAGCAATATATAATACCAGATTTGCCTTTTCTTTTGTTGATGAATTTAATAATCTGTTTGTCAATATCAACCTTAGGACGAACTTCATAGAATAAGTTCGGACGGTTAAAAGAAGCTTTAAAAACTTCAGCCTCTTGCATTCCCAGGGTTTTTTGAATATCCTCTTGCACCTTTGGTGTGGCAGTAGCTGTAAGAGCAATAATTGGTGCAACACCAATTTTTTGAATAATATTTTTAATGTTTCTATACTCCGGACGAAAATCATGTCCCCATTCAGAAATACAGTGAGCCTCGTCTATGGCAAAAAACGAAATTTTGCTGTTTTTAAAGAATTCAACATATTCATCTTTTGTTAATGATTCTGGAGCAACGTACAACAACTTAGTTACCCCCTCGTTGATATCGGATATAACTTGATTAATTTCTGTTTTATTTAAAGATGAGTTTAAAACATGGGCAATACCATCGTTGGCAGAAATACCTCGAATTGCATCCACTTGGTTTTTCATCAGCGCAATCAGAGGTGAAATAACAATAGCTAACCCGTCTGAAAGAAGAGCTGGCAACTGATAGCATAGAGACTTTCCTCCACCCGTAGGCATAAGCACGAATACATCGTTTCCATCTAATAAGGTTGAAATTATTTCTTCTTGGTCACCCTTGAACTTATCGAAGCCAAAATAATGCTTTAGGGATTTTGAAAGATTATGTTTATTACTCGCCATAGCGTAAAATCAAAAAGACTTTTTAAATTTGTCTGACCTAATTTAGACATAAATTTTAATTCATACAAACTGAAATCATTGGAAACTGAAGAAATTTTAAGAATCGGAAAGCAAATCATTGAAAGTGAAATCACTGAAGTCAAGCGTATGAAAGGAAATTTAACGTTAAATTTTTCTGAATGCGTTCAATCTATGTTTTCTGCGAAAGGTAAAATAGTTGTAGTTGGCGTGGGTAAAAATGCACCCATTGCACAAAAAATGGTAGCAACCTTGAATTCTACGGGTACGGTTTCTCAATTTTTGCATGCTGGTGAGGCATTACACGGTGATGTTGGATTGATCCAAAAAGAGGATGTTTGTCTTATTCTCTCTAAATCTGGAAACACCGCTGAAATTAAATCTTCTTTACCATCTATCAAACAATTTTCCGCAAAAACAATTGCGATTACAGGGAATTTAAACTCTTATTTAGCACGCAATTGCGATATCGTTTTAGACGCCACGGTAGAGAAAGAAGCTGGAGTTTTAAATTTAGCACCAACGTCTAGTACTACAGTTCAATTGGTTTTATGTGATGCAATCGCTATGACTTTGCAACAATTAAAAGGATTTACAGGAAATGATTTTGGTAAATACCATCCAGGTGGATCTTTAGGTAAACAACTTTTATTAAAAGTGGAGGATATGCTAGATGAAACCCAAAAACCAGAAGTAAACATTGACGCTCCGATTAAAGAAGTGATTCAATCCTTATCTTCAGGAAGATTTGGTATAACAGTGGTTAAGGATAATAATGAAATTGTAGGCGTGGTTACCGATGGTGACTTAAGAAGAATGCTTGAAAAATATACAGATTTTTCCCATCTTACGGCGAGAGATATTGCCTCATTAAGACCTAAAACAATCAAAAAATCTATTTTAGCAAGAAAAGCACTTAGTTTGATCAATGAACATAAAATTGGTCAATTGGTAGTGGTTAATGATAATAATGAATATGTGGGAATTATAGATTTCCATGGACTTACAAACGAAGGAATACGTGCAGAATAAACAGAAGAATAGAGACGAAATGCCCTTTTTAGATCATATATCAGAGTTGCGGAAGCATCTGATACGTGCGATCATAGGGATTGTAGTTGCCATGGGTTTAGTCGGGATATTTTGGAGGATAATAGAAGGTTTTATTATGGCTCCTTTGAACTCTGATTTCATAACCTTTAAATACTTCAACAAGTTAGGAAGTCTTATTGGATTTGATGATATGTTCAATAAAGACTTTAATATTACGCTTAAAAACCTTGAATTTGGAGGTCAATTTACCGCTATGATTGGCGTATTATTGGTTTCAGGAATTATTGTTTCATTGCCTTATATTGTTTTCGAATTATTTCAATTTTTAAAACCAGGCTTAACGGCAAAAGAAAAAAGATATTCGAATGCAACGATGTTATTCACGGTGATGTTCTTCTTGTTAGGAGTTTCTTTTAGCTATTTTATGGTAATTCCATTGTCTGTGAATTTCATGTATTATTTTACACCTTTTAATGCTGCCAACGAATGGACTATTATGACTTATATTAATATGTTTCTGCAAACAACTTTGGCGATGGGCGTGGTGTTTTTACTGCCAATTATTGTCTATTTCTTAGCTAGAATTGGTTTGATTACTCCAGAATTCTTAAAAACTTATAGAAAACATGCCTTTATTGTCATACTTACCATTGCATCTATCATTACGCCTGCCGACATTCT
>CAZKJO010000014.1:37927-45124 GCA_964553105.1 uncultured Weeksellaceae bacterium
ATAATAAGTGATTTTTGACTTTGAAATGGAGAGAATTAATTTTATCTTTAAAAGCAAATAAACTTTATATGAGAATAATTGCTTTACTTTTACTTTTTGTTCTTTTGTTTGTCACCCAATTAAAATACATGATATTTGATTGATTTAGCTTCAACCAAAAAATTATAATCCGTCCTCAGGTCGGATTTTTTTATTTCACTAAATTTGAAGCTGTAAATATTGCTATGAAAAATAAATTAATTCAATTTGAAGACTTAGGTCAATTCCAAGACTACCAAAAGGTTTGGGATATGCAAGAAGAAAAGTTGCAACAAATTGTAGATATAAAAAAGCAAATTCGCGATTGGGAGAGACGCCTAGAGGAGGAACCAGAGTTGCAAACAGAAATTGATAATCAACAAACGCCCAACTTTTTATATTTTGTTGAGCATCCACACGTTTATACTTTGGGTAAATCGGGGGACGAAGCAAATATGTTAGCCAACGAAAAAATGCTCCATGAAATCAATGCTACTTATGTTAAAACCAATAGAGGAGGGGATATCACATATCACGGACCCAGGCAATTGGTAGCCTATCCCATTTTAGATTTGGCTAACTTTAAAGAGGATATTAATTGGTATATGCGCTGTATGGAAGAGGTTATTATTAAAACCATAGCGCATTTTGGTCTTGATGGGCAAAGGAGTAAAGGCGAAACTGGGGTTTGGTTGGATGTAGGAACACCTTTTGCTAGAAAAATATGTGCAATGGGTGTTAAAGCTTCTAGGTGGGTTACTATGCATGGATTAGCACTTAATGTGAATACAGATTTAAGATATTTTGATTATATCGTTCCCTGCGGAATTAAAGACAAAAATGTGACATCTTTACAACGTGAATTAGATCGCGATATAGATATGGATGAGGTAAAGGATATAGTGCTCAAATATTTTGCAGAAGTTTATGAAGCCGATATTATATTGGCTTCACAAGTTCCACAATAAATTTTTTAAATTCTTTAGGTTTTAATTCTTGAAGCCTAATTTGGTTCTTACGCGGGCAAGTGTTGCATCAGCCACCTTGCTCGCTTTTTCTGCACCTAAACTAAGCGCCGCATCGATTTCGTGTTTGTTGTTTAACAAATAATCGAATTTTTCCCTAGGTTCCGCGAAAGTATCTAATATAAGCTCAAACAAAGCTTGTTTTGCATGCCCATAACCATAACCACCACGCTGATAATTCGCTTTCATTTCTGTAAGTTGATCAGGGTTGGCCAATAATTTAAATAAATTAAAAACATTGCAAGTATTGTAATCCTTGGGCTCTTCTAGTGGAGTGCTATCCGTTTCGATCGACATTACTTGCTTACGCAATTGTTTTTTAGGTAAGAAAATATTGATAAAATTACCTCTAGATTTACTCATTTTCTCACCATCCGTACCAGGAATATACATTGTATCTTCACTGGTTTTACCTTCTGGTAAAACAAAGGTTTCTCCCATTTGATGATTGAATTTAGAAGCTACATCTCTCGTGATTTCAATGTGCTGCATTTGATCTTTACCCACCGGAACTACCTCGGCATCATATAAAATAATGTCAGCAGCCATTAAGATAGGATAGGTGAATAAACCTGCATTAACATCTTCTAATCTACCTGCTTTATCTTTAAATGAGTGCGCAAGCGTAAGTCTTTGATAAGGAAAAAAGTTCAATAGATACCATGTTAATTCAGAAACTTGTGGTACATCTGATTGACGATAGAAAACAGTTTTTTCTGGGTTTAAGCCTAATGCCAACCAAGTAGCAGCTGTTTCGTATGTGTTTTGTTGTAATACTTTTGGATCTTTAATTTGAGTTAAAGAATGCAAGTCTGCAATAAATAAAAAACTTTCATTTTGTTCTTCGTTTGCCATGTTGATAGCAGGAAGAATGGCACCTAAAATATTTCCAAAATGTGGTGTTCCTGTACTTTGTACGCCTGTTAAAACTCTCATGAAAATGATAGATTAGTAATTAATTTAAATCTAATTTGGATTTTGACTTGGATGAGCAAAAGCTCTTTCCTTAAAAATTAATAATAAAATTCCGCCCACTGTGATTGCACTATCGGCGATGTTAAATACCGGAGCAAAAAAAGTTCCTGATTTTCCGCCTATCATAGGAATGGATTCTGGCCACGTATAATCAAAAAGTGGGAAATGTAACATATCTACTACAGTCCCTTGAAAAAGAGGAGCATAACCAGAAAAATCAGCTTTAGATACTTGGCCAAAATAGCCTTGCCATTGTCCGAAATCTTCGTTGTAAGTTGTTCCTGAATCGAAGATAAGTCCATAGAAAGAACTATCAATTACATTCCCAAAAGCACCTGCTAAAATCATTGCAGCTGGAATTATAAAGTAATTAGAAGTATAGATTCTAACATTTTTCGTCAAAAACCAAGCACCCCAAATAATTAAAACCCATCGAAAAACAACCAAAGCTATTTTTCCAAAAATTCCGCCCATTTGCATGCCATATGCCATTCCAGGATTTTCTACAAAAACCAATTGAAACCAATCTGGAATAACCGTTACACTCTCTCCTAACTGAAAGTTGGTTTTAATGTAAAATTTAGAAATCTGATCAATTAAGATAATAATAATTGCAATAAGGCCAATCTTCTTCAAACTATATAGATATAAAAAATTATGGCAACAAAGTTAAAATAAATTTAAACTTGATGTTGCCAAAATCCTAATTTTAATAAATGACTATTGTCTATTTTTCGCTTCAATGCTTAAGGTAGCATGCGGAACTAACTTCAATCGTTCCTTTGCAATTAGTTTGCCGGTGACACGACAAATCCCGTAGGTTTTGTTTTCAATACGAATCAGTGCATTCTTTAAATCCCTTAAGAATTTCTCTTGTCGAGCGGCTAACTGAGCGTTCTGCTCCTTACTCATCGTTTCAGATCCTTCTTCAAAAGCTTTGAAAGTAGGGGATGTATCGTCTGTTCCGTTGTCTAAGTTATTGATAAAAGACTCACGAATCGATTTTAAATCGCTCTCAGCTTGCTCGATTTTCTTCTCTATTATCTCCTTAAATTCTGCCAACTCCTTATCAGAGTAGCGTGTTTGTACCTCTTTTGACATATTGTTTAGATTTTATTTATCATTATATGCGAAACAATATCATCAATCTCTATCATATGCTCACTTTCAAGCTTATCCTGGAACGAAATTGAATCTGTTAAAGTTTCGTTACTAAGATAATCTTTATTTTTATTAATTGCAACTTCTAATAGGGGATGAGAAGCTAAAACTACATTAATTCTGTCGGTAACCTCTAGGCCAGAACTTTTTCTTAAATTCTGTATTCTATTAACTAGCTCACGTGCAATCCCTTCGTGAATTAAATCATCATTTAATGTAGTGTCTAAAGCAAGTGTTAAATTTCCATCAACAGCAACCACCCATCCTTGAATATCCTTGGTAATGATTTCAAAATCCTCAATCGGTAACCTGTGAGTTTCTCCGTTGATCTCAATATCATAAGAAGAATTAGATTCTAATTCACTTATGGCTCGAGCATCCATTTGTTTAATGGCTGCAGCAACCAACTTCATGTCTTTCCCAAATTTTGGACCTAAACTCTTGAAGTTTGGTTTTGCCTCTTTTACCAAAATATCAGCAGCTTCTTCGTGGGTAATGATTTCAATTTCTTTCACGTTTACTTCTTGCTTCAACAAATCAGAAATTCTACTTAATCGATCCAGCATTTTCTGGTCTTGAGCAGGAATCATCACTTTTTGTAATGGTTGACGAACTTTAAGATCCGCTTGCTTTCTCAATGAGAAAATCATACTCGTTGCACGTTGTGCTAAGTGCGTAGTTTCTTGTAATTCGATGTCAACAACACTTTCATCATAGATCGGGAAATCAGCAATATGAACAGATTCTTCATTTCCAACCACTGATGTTAAATCTCGGTATAAACGATCCATAAAGAACGGTGCGATAGGTGAAGCCAGTTTAGCTATGCTCACCAATACTTCATATAGTGTTTGATATGCCGAAATTTTGTCTTGAGAGTAATCTCCTTTCCAGAAACGTCTTCTATTTAATCTTACATACCAGTTACTTAAATTATCGCCAACAAACTCTTGAATTGCTCTTGCAGCTCGTGTTGGTTCGTATTCAGTTAAGTTAGTGTCTACTGTTTTAATTAAAGTATGAAGTTCAGATAATATCCAACGATCCAATTCTGGACGATCCTTTAACTTAATTTCTTCTTCTTGGTTTACAAACCCATCTACGTTGGCATATAAAGCAAAGAATGAATAGGTATTATATAAAGTTCCAAAGAATTTTCTTCTTACCTCGTCTATGCCTTCTAAATCAAACTTTAGGTTTTCCCACGGCTGTGCATTGGCAATCATATACCATCTTGTAGCATCCGGACCATATTTTTCTATGGTTTCAAATGGATCAACAGCGTTACCTAATCGTTTCGACATTTTTTGTCCATTTTTATCTAAAACAAGACCATTCGAAACAACGTTTTTATAAGCAATATTATCGAAAACTAAACCTGAAATAGCATGCAAAGTATAGAACCATCCACGTGTTTGGTCAACACCTTCGGCTATAAAGTCAGCGGGTGCAATAACATCCAAGTCCTCTGACCTTTCAAAAGGATAGTGCCATTGAGCATAAGGCATAGAGCCTGAATCGAACCAAACATCGATCAAGTCCGCTTCGCGTTTCATTGGTTTGCCCGAAGGAGAAACCAAAGTAATTTTATCTACAATGTTCTTGTGGATATCTACTTTGCTATAGTTTTCTTCTGAAAAATCATTCGGAACAAAACCTTTGAATGGATTTTCAGTCATAAATCCAGCCTCAATCGATTTTTGGATTTCAGTCATTAACTCTTCTAAAGACCCGATTAAGATTTCTTCCTTGCCCTCTTCTGTTCTCCAGATTGGTAATGGAATTCCCCAATATCTAGAACGAGATAGGTTCCAGTCTTTAGCCTCAGCTAACCAGTTTCCGAAACGTCCTTCACCCGTAGATTTTGGTTTCCAATTAATTTTTTTATTTAACTCAACCAATTTTTCTCTTTGTTCAGAAATTTTAATGAACCAAGAGTCTAATGGATAGTATAAAATTGGTTTATCAGTTCTCCAACAATGTGGGTAGCTGTGTTTGTATTTTTCAACTTTAAAAGCACGATTCTGCTCTTTTAAAAGAATGGAGATTTCAACATCAATTGATTTTTCGGGAGCATCGCCATCGTCGTAGTATTCATTTTTAACGTATTTACCACCAAATGGAGCTGGTAAACTTTCTATAAATCTACCTTGCAGATCAACTAAAGGAACAGGATTCTCTTGATCATCTAAAACCAACATAGGTGGAATATCATTTTCCTCAGCCACCTTGGCATCATCCGCACCAAAAGTAGGAGCCGTATGAACGATTCCTGTACCATCTTCAGTCGTAACGAAATCTCCAGGAATCACACGGAATGCTTTTTCTGGATTTATATAAGGAGTCGCCCAAGGAAGTAGTTGTTCGTATTTAGTTCCAACTAAATCAGATCCTTTGAATTCTTTAATTACTTCAAATGGAATCTTTTTGTCCCCTTCTTTATAATTCGTGAAGTCTTCTGCAGATTCTGTTGCAAAATAATTCTTACTGAATTGATAGTTTAATAATGATTTTGCTAGAACCACAAAAATAGGTTCGTGGGTATATTGGTTGAAAGATTTAACTAAAACATAGTCAATCTTGTTACCTACCGTCAATGCGGTGTTCGATGGAAGCGTCCATGGTGTGGTCGTCCATGCTAATAAATACACATCAGCATCGATATCATTAAATAAATCGGTGCTCTCTTTTTCAACTTTAAATTGAGCTACTGCCGAAGTATCACTTACATCTCGGTAAGTTCCGGGCATATTTAGCTCATGTGAACTAAGGCCTGTACCTGCTTTGGGAGAGAAAGGTTGAATCGTATAACCTTTATACATAAGGTTTTTATTGTAAATCTGCTTCAATAACCACCATACTGACTCCATATATTTAGGCTCGTAAGTGATATAAGGATCATCTAAATCAACCCAATATCCTATGCGCTCGGTTAAGTCGTTCCAAATATCGGTATATCGCATAACAGCTTCTTTACAAGCTTGGTTATAATCTTCGATAGAAATTTTGGTCCCGATATCCTCTTTGGTGATTCCTAATTCTTTTTCAACACCCAGCTCAACAGGAAGACCATGTGTATCCCATCCGGCTTTACGTTTAACTTGTTTTCCTTTTAGGGTTTGATATCTACAAAAAATATCCTTAATCGCACGAGCCAAAACGTGGTGAATTCCAGGTTGTCCATTCGCAGAAGGTGGACCTTCGTAGAATAGGTATGGCTGGTTACCTTCTCTGGTGGTGATACTTTTTTCAAAAGTTTTATCTTCTTTCCAAAATGATAATTCTTCTTCTGATATTTTCACTAAATCCAGATGATTGTATTCAGGAAATTTATTTTTCATATCGCTCTTTAAGTGTAGAAATTATAGATGAGTGCGAATTTAGGAATTATTTATAAATTATGTAGTGAGCCAAAGAGTATTATTTAATTCTATAGTAGAATGTTATTTAATAAAAATTAAGCTTAATTCAAAAAAAATGTTAATTGTATTCAAAGTTTTAGTAATTTTGCTAATTGAAATTAAAAAACATTGAAATGAAAAAAGTATTATTATCATTAGCAGTAGTTGGTTTCTTCGCATTTACTTCTTGTAAATCAGAAGGCGAAAAAACACCAGTTGAAACAGAAGTTGAAACAGTTGACGGAGAAAACGTTGCTGATGCTATGGAAGATTTAAACGCAGATGTAAAAGATGCTCAAGATGCTTTAAACGAAGCTACTAAAGAATTAGAAGAAGCAAAAGCAAGTGGAGACGCTACATTAGTAGAAGCTGCTGAAGCTAAAGTTGCAGAATTACAAGCTAAAGTTGACGAAATTCAGAATGCTGCTGGTGACGCTATCAAAGGTGTTGACGGTGCTGTTGATAGTGCTGACGATATGTTAGACGCTACAACTGATGCTGCTGAGGAGCAATTAGAGAACGTTGAAGACGCTGCAGAAGACGTAAAAGATGCTGTTAAATAATTTTTAACACATACAAAAAATAAAGTGCCCTTTTATGAGTGGCACTTTTTTTTT
>CAZKJO010000015.1:0-3279 GCA_964553105.1 uncultured Weeksellaceae bacterium
TTTGATATAAGTGTTGTTGATTATCAGGAAGTTAGTTTTAATAATTTACCAACTTCTAGTGTTTGCGATACAGCTGATTTACCGCGTCTTACCGATTTGCCACGCACTTCTATTGATGGCGCAACGGGTACATGGACGCAAACCAACAACGGCAACCAAACTTATACTTATGAGTTCATTCTCGATGAAAATCAAGGCTGTTATATAGGCACAAGTTTCACTGTTCAAATTACGGATTCTATAACGCCTGAATTCAGTTTCGAACACACCTATTGTCAAAATTCGTCGCCATCATCCTTGCCTCAAACTTCCGATAACGGCATCACTGGACAGTGGTTACCGGCGGTCATCAATACGGCTTTCACCAGCATGCGTCTGTACACTTTTGTGCCTCACGAGGGTCAGTGTGCGAGCAGTGTCGACGTCATGATCGAGATTATAGATTGCCCAGATGAGGACACCGAATTGAACATTCCGAACGTAATTACACCCAATAACGATGGCATGAACGACACTTGGTTTGTCGATGGTCTTATCGAGGCTTATCCGAACGCGGAGTTAGAGATTTACAACCGCTACAACAAACTTTTATACCAAGGAATTGGCGCCGAAAACTGTGAGTGGAACGGAACTTATGCCGGTCGTTCGTTGCCTTCGGGTAGCTATTGGTACGTTCTCAAACTTGCCGACGGAAAGGTTAAAACAGGTCACATCACCATTATTTATCCATAGGGCAGCGGACGGGCTTTTTATTACAATTCCTCGCGGCTATGACTACAAATAATCTCGTGGCAGGAGTTTCATGTTCATTTCACTCTGCCACTTCGTTATTTGTTGAGGCATAGCCGCTGTGGGATTTCCATTTCAATCCCTGCTGCGAGCTCCGCGCTCAGTAATTTCGTTCTAAATCTAATTTTAGTATTTTTGATCAAAATCTGCTATGAAACAAGCTCCCGTATATTTCGAAAATGCATTTGCTCAACTTAATGAGTTTATCGTAAAACATTCTGATAGAAAGATCATATTTTTGGTTGACGAAAATACGCATGAATATTGTTTACCCATTTTATTAGCCGAACTTCCAGAAATCCAGGACATGGAAATCATCGAAATTCCGTCGGGAGAAGATTCAAAATCTATTGAAATCGCCACCCAGGTTTGGATAAGCCTAAGTGAACTAGGAGCAGATCGAAATTCAATTATCATCAATTGTGGAGGAGGAGTGGTCACTGATTTTGGTGGATTTTTGGCTTCTACTTTCAAACGTGGTGTAAAATTCATTAATGTGCCGACGAGTTTATTATCTATGGTAGACGCATCTGTGGGTGCAAAAACAGGGATTAACTTAAATCACTTAAAGAATCAAATCGGAACTTTCGCTCAACCTGAAATGGTTGTTATTAATCCAGATTTTTTACTAACACTGCCTGAAAGAGAAATGCTTTCAGGATTTGCTGAAATGCTTAAACATGGATTAATTCAAGATGTAAATCATTGGAATCAATTAAAAGAAATTTCAACATTAAGTCCAGAAAATCTAGCGCCCTTAATTCAAGCCTCTGTTGAAATTAAAAAAGCCGTGGTTGAACAAGACCCAACTGAAAAAGGCTTAAGAAAAATTTTAAATGCAGGCCACACCATCGGTCATGCATTAGAAACACACTTTTTAGACCATAAAATCCAAATAACCCATGGTGAAGCAGTGGCATTGGGTCTGGTGTTGGAAAGTTATATCGCTGTGATGAAAAAGCGGTTAAGCTTAAATGATTTTGAAGAAATTAAATCTGTCATCGACAAGTTTTATACTAAAGTTGACTTGCCAAAAGCGGAACAAATATTGCCCTTACTAATGCACGATAAAAAGAATGTTGGAAACGAAATTCAGTGTGTTTTATTAGACAAAATTGGTTTATGTAATCCAGAGCCTGTTAATATTAGCATAGCAGAAGTGGATCTTGCCTTTGATTTTTATCAAAATAATTAATCATGAAAACAAATTACATCTATTTTGTGCTTCTATTTTTTATGATGAGCTTTAGTGCTTGTCAGAGCCAAGAAAGTCCACAAAAAGAACAAACCAAAAAAGAAAATATCATGTCAAATAAAGAATTCAAAGTAATAAAGTCAGAAGAAGAATGGAAACAAAGCCTTTCTGACGAAGAGTATTTCGTATTACGTCAAGCCGGAACCGAGCGTCCACACACCGGAAAATATAATATGCACTTCGAAGAAGGTACCTACTTGTGTAATGCTTGTAAAGAGCCTTTGTTTGAGTCGGATACTAAATTCGATGCACATTGCGGTTGGCCAAGTTTCGACCAAGCTATCGAAGGAAAAGTGGTGGAGAAATTAGATAGATCCCACGGAATGACACGTATGGAGATTCTATGTGCAAATTGTGGGTCTCATTTAGGTCATGTGTTTAATGATGGCCCTACGGAAACTGGTTTACGCTACTGTATGAACTCTGTGTCATTAGACTTTGAAGAAGCTAATGAGAAAGAAGACTAAATGCTTTTTCGTTTTTAGTATTCTGATTTTAGCTTCTTGTAAAACTTTAAACCCAAATTTGAGTTTTTCAGAGTTATTGGAAAGTCGTTCAGAAACAGCTAAAAAATTAGAAAATAAAGCTGATGATATCAACTGCGAGTTAAATTCTAAAAGAGTTTATGATGCTTTTGAATTGAATAATAACTTGTGGGGAGAATCTCGATTGAAAGGTCAGGATGCAAAATTATGCACTTATTATTCAGAGGATGGATTCGGTTGGAAATGGGATGTGCCTTACAATGCGCGTGGTGTAATTGGCTATCCGAATATCAAAATGGGACCAGGGCCATGGAGAAATTCAAAAGAGAAAGTTCATGGTTTTCCTATTAAAATTGAGGAAATCACTGAATTAAAAGTGACTTATGACACCGAGATTTATGTGAAACACAAAAAATATAATCTCGCCTTTGATCTTTGGTTGAGTTCTGAGTTTCAATCTAATCAAAATACGATAACCACCGAAATCATGATTTGGGAAGATTTTTTCGACTTTAGATCTTATGGTAAAAAAGTAGATGAAATCACCACCGATTTTGGTGTTTATGAAGTCATGTCAGGTTATCTTAAAAATGAAGAATTCAATCAAGATTGGCAGTATTTCGCTTTTGTAAGAAAGGAAAAGCGTAACAACGGCGAACTTGATGTCAAGTATTTATTAGACTATTTGGTTCAACACCAAAAAGTAAATCCACAGGAATTTATCACTTCTGTTGAATTTGGCAACGAAAT
>CAZKJO010000015.1:3379-16272 GCA_964553105.1 uncultured Weeksellaceae bacterium
CTATAATTACATGTGCATTCCTCCGTCTACACTTATTACTTGTCCAGTAACATAAGAAGATAAATCAGAACCTAAGAATAAACATGCATTTGCGATGTCTTCTGGAGTTCCACCACGTTTTAATGGGATAGAATTTCTCCATTCGTCAACTACTTTTTCGTCTAATTTAGCCGTCATTTCAGTTTCAATAAAACCTGGAGCTACAACATTACAACGAATATTTCTTGAACCTAATTCCTGTGCAACTGATTTAGAGAAACCAATTAAACCAGCTTTAGATGCAGCGTAGTTAGCTTGACCTGCATTTCCAGTGATTCCAACGATAGAACTCATGTTGATGATAGAACCTTTTCTTTGCTTCAACATTGGGCGAAGTACCGCTTTGGTTAAGTTAAAAGCAGAATCTAAATTCACTTGAATCACTTTTTGCCAATCTTCGTGACTCATTCTCATCAATAAGTTGTCTTTAGTGATTCCTGCGTTGTTAATAACAATATCAATCTGTCCGAAATCCTCTAAAACTTGGTTTACCAATTCTTGTGCAGCATCAAAATCTCCTGCATCTGATTGATAACCTTTTACGCCTTCAAATTCTTTTTCTATCGCTTTAGCTGCTTCGGCCGAAGAGGCATAGGTAAATGCTACTTTAGCGCCATTTGCAACAAAAGTTTCTAATATTCCTTTTCCGATTCCTCGTGTTGCTCCTGTAATTATAGCAACTTTTCCTTCTAGTAAATTCATGTAGTCATGTGTTAAAAAGTAAAGATATAAAATGCGTTCTAAGTTGCAATAACTTAAGATTAAATGATTTTTGGATTTTGTATCTAGTTTTTGGCTTTTAGGCTCTTTTCAAACTGTTGAAAGTCGTCTTTGTATTGTTCGTAAGCTTCTGGAGTTTTATAATAAAAACCAGTAATGATGCTTCCGTTGGGATAAGCTTTTTCTTTAAACTCTCTTATATAACCTATTTGTTGATTTAAGTTTAATTTCCAAGTGGTAATAAGTGTATCGCCAACTTGAGTTGTTTCTTTTTCAATACGTTCATTTGGGAAGATTATGTCATTAGGTCTTTTGTTTCCCCTAGTGGCATAAGCATAAAACTGCACCAAACTATCTGCTGAAGTGAAAAAATAACTATCGTATTGATTGAAATCTTCTCCTGAACCAACCGATGGTTTTGCCATAAATTCCAATGGAACTTTGGCTTCAAATGCAGCACCCGAAAAATTTTCAGAAGTCAATTTTTTAGATTCTGTAATCTTAGTTTCTACAGGAAGAGGTATGGCTAATTCTGTATCGTTGGTGTTATTTTCAATATTAGGGCTTTCTTTCTTGCATGAAATTAAACCTAAAATAATGTATAAAGAGATTAAAACTTTTTTCATGAACGCAATTTAATTTAAAGGATTAAAATTACACTAAATATTGAAATCAGATAATTTATATAGCTAAATTAAAGTATGAAGTCATCCTCAGGAAAAGAATTAATTCTATTTTAGCATAAAATTTTAGAAACCATGTCCATGCAAAAAATTCTAAAAGATATTTTCAATATTGCTAAGGCAACCATGGATGCTTTTTTTGAAGACAGAGTTTTTAAATTAAGCGCTGCATTAGCCTACTATACAGTTTTGGCGATTTCGCCTATCTTAATGATTATTATTTCAGTGGCCAGTATGTTATATAAAAAAGACGCCATTGAAAATAAAATTTATTCAGAGCTTAATGGATTAATAGGACAAGATTTGGCACATGAAGTACAGCAATTTGTCATTAATTCTTCCTTAACAGGAAAAAGTGATATTGCCTTAATTACCGGTTTAGTTGTGTTGTTTGTGGCTTCCACAGCTGTTTTTGCTGAAGTTCAGGACAGTCTTAATTATATTTGGCAAGTAAAAGCCAAGCCAAAACATGGTTGGTTAAAGATAATCAGAGATAGAGTTTTATCTTTTTCTGTCATTGTTTCATTATCCTTTATTTTATTGGTTTCGATGTTGTTAAATACAATTATTAAAAGATTTGGACATTTTTTTATAGATCTCTTCATGGAATATGATGTTACCTTCGATGTGCTTTTCTTTTACATAAACAAAGTCGTCGGTATATTGGTTACGTTGACGGTATTTACGCTTATGTTCAAGGTATTACCCGATGTAAAATTGAAATGGAAACATGCCTTGGCTGGCGGTATTTTCACAGCGATTTTATTTTCAATAGGTCAAATAGGTATTGGATATTATTTACAACAATTTCAGCCAGGTTTAAATTTTGGGTCTGCTGGTTCTATTATTGCCCTCTTGGTTTGGGTTTATTATACTTCAATCATCGTATATTTGGGCGCAGAATTTACACAAGTTTATGCCGAGAAATATGGTACCGGTATTCAGCCGAGTGAACATGCTGTTTATTTAAAAATCATAGAGCAGGAGAAGAATGTGGGTGTTTTGCCAAAGCAGCACCCGAACGAAACTAATGAATGAGGAATTTCTACTTAATTTTTATCCTAAGCTTATTTAATATGGTGCAAGCCCAAAATGATATATACATGGGTGTATCATATGGGACGAGCGATATTTTTAGAAAAGACGATACTAGTCATTATAATTACAAGAACACTGAATTTGGAGTTTTTGCGATTAAAGATTTTGCATGGAATTCAAATGCAGATAAAATCATCAAAAAACATTGGTTTCTGCAGCCTAATTTAAACTATGGTCAATATACTTTTTTGGTCGATGATCACGAACAAGACATTTATAGAGCGAGTTTAGGCGGAGGAATTAAATTCGAAAAAGAGTTGCGAAAACTGGCTCTACATGCGAGATTTGGTTTTAATGCAGGTTATCAATCGGGTTATTATCAGCGTTTAGAAAAGGGAGTTTATTTTGCCGAAAAATTAAATTTAGGGCTTGGCTTTAATTTAAATCCCAGAATGAAAAGCTTCATTGATATCGGCGCTATGCATATTTCGAATGCTAATTTTTATCCTTTAAACAGAGGTTTAGAGGTCTTTTTTATTGAATTGGGAATTCAAATTCCTAACAGAAAATAGAAAAATTTTAATACATTAGTCTAAATGAGTGATCTATTCAGCAACAAATATTTTCAATTGGTCATTGCCTTAGTCATCATTGGTTTGTTGATTTACCGAATGATGAATTTTGAAGATCAGTTGACGGATTATATCCGAATTGGTGCACTTTCCTTTGCAGTGCTTATTGCTTTGCCAAGGTTGATTAAGCGCTTCAGAGATGAAAACTAAGTAAAGCATGCAAAAGTACATTCGACTAATTTCTGTAATTACTAGCCTTCTTGTTGTGGGGCTTCTAGGTTATTTATCCATAGAAGTTTTAGGAAATTATGGTTGGACTGTATTTTTAGTTTCTCCTTTTTTAACAGGTTTTATTCCGGTTTATTGGGTAAGTAGGTCGTCAAAAATGGATTTAGCGGGAAGCTACTTACTAGGTTTAACTACTTTGTTGTTGGCAGCACTTGGATTATTAGTTTTTGCAATTGAAGGTTTGATTTGCATTATTATGGGACTGCCAATATTTGTTCTGTGTAATATGCTCGGAGCTTATTTGGGATTTAAGTTAAATCAAAAGAAGTGGTTGCAAACTAAAACTTTAGGACTAATTTTAATATTGATTTCAATATCAACTTTGAGTTTTGACTATGTTAACGAACCCAAAAATTTAATTCCTGTTAGGACTTCAGTTATTGTTTATGCTCCTATAGCCGAGGTTTGGGAAAATGTTGTGACTTTTGATAAGATTGAAGAACCCACCGATTGGTTATTTAAAACAGGAATTTCTTATCCAACCGATGCAACAATAGAAGGTCATGGAGTAGGAGCGATTAGATATTGTAATTTTACTACCGGCAGTTTTATTGAGCCTATTACTACTTGGAATGCTCCAACTTTATTGCAATTTGATGTTGCTGAACAACCCACTCCAATGAATGAGTTTAATCCATTTTGGGATGTAGCTCCAAAGCATTTAGACGGTTATTTTGTTTCTCATAAAGGTCAATTTAAGTTAAATAAAATTGATAATAACACAACGGAATTAGAAGGAACCACTTGGTATACAGTGGATATAACACCAGTGTTTTATTGGAAAACTTGGTCAGATTTTATTATTCATAGAATCCATAAACGTGTTTTGAATCACATTAAATTGGAATCTGAAGGTTAAGTTTTGCTATTTGTAAACTAAAATAGATAGCATTAATTTTAATATCCTTTTACAATTAGTAATTTTGCAGCTATGGAATATAATTCATTGCTAGAAGCTTTAGAATGGCGCTATGCCACTAATATATTTGATGAAACTCGAATTATTGAGGAAGAAGTTGTACATGATATTCTGAAAGCAGGAAATCTAACGGCAACTGCTTTTGGGGCGCAAGCTTATCAATTGATTTTATTGGAAGGTAAACAATGGAGAGAAAGGCTGGAATCTGCTACATTTAATCAAAAAAATGTACAGACTTGTAGTCATCTTTTGGTATTGGCGCATCGCACAGATTTAGATTCAGCTTATATTAAAGAACATGCAGCCTATATGGAGCAAGTTCGTGGATTAGAAGAAGGTGCATTAGCTGGTTATGAAAGAGGTTTTGTGAATTTCTTAAAAGCCTTAGACGAGGATAAGAAAAATCATTGGCTGGCCAAGCAAGTGTATATTGTAATTGGTAATTTAATGACTGCTTGTGCCTTGCATTCGGTGGATGCTTGTCCAATGGAAGGTTTTAATGCTAAATTAGTAGATGAAATCTTGGGACTAGAAAAGAGAAATTTAAATTCAGTTTTAATGTTGCCGATGGGCTATAGATCTGAGGAAGATAAATATGCTCGAACAGAGAAAGTAAGAAAGCCATTGGATGAGATGGTAATTCGAATGTAATTGATTTAAAATTTTTAAATTTATTAGTAATATATATAGTCCATTCATAATGAATGGATTATTTGTTTTAAGTATGTGGATAAGTCCTATTTCTTAATGCAGTAATTTCTTTATATTTCATAGATTCTTATTATATTCGAGAAATTTTCGATATGAAAAAAATTGGTCTACACTGGCAGATACTAATTGGTATGGTGCTAGGTATATTATTTGGATTTTTTGCTGCAGAGATGAATTGGAATCAATTCGTTATTGATTGGATTAAACCTTTTGGAACTGTTTTTATTAATCTATTGAAAATGATTGCAGTACCTTTAATCATTGTTTCTTTGATTACAGGAATTGCTGAACTAAAAGATATTTCTAAAATATCTAAAATGGGAGGTAAAACCATCGGATTTTATTTAATGACCACCGTGGTAGCTGTTACAGTAGGTTTAACGCTTGCAAATATCATTCAACCAGGTACATTTATAGATGAAACTTCTAGAGATCAATTGATGTCCCAATACGCTTCGGATGCTGGTGGAAAAATTTTAGAGGCAGAAAGTCAGAAAGAGCATGGTCCTTTGCAGCCATTAGTAGATATTGTTCCGGATAACTTTTTTAAATCTCTAACCGACAACGGTAAAATGTTGCAGGTAATTTTCTTCACCATTTTAATTGGGATTGGATTGATTTTAATTCCAGAAGAAAAAGCAAGACCCGTTACCTCTTTTTTCTCTGGATTAAATGAGGTAATCCTTAAGATCATTGATATTATTATGTTAATTGCACCGATTGGTGTATTTGCTTTGTTAGCAGCTATTTTAGTTGAAATCCCGAGCTTCTCTGTACTACAAGCCTTGTTGGTGTATGCACTAACGGTGTTAGCAGGACTAGCAGTTTTGATTTTAATTTTCTATTCGTTGTTGATTTCGCTGATAACAAAACATAGTTATTTAGACTTTTTAAAAGCCATTGCTCCAGCGCAATTAGTTGCTTTTTCAACTAGTTCGAGTGCAGCAACACTCCCGGTGACCATGGAGAGAGTGACTGAACATTTAGGTGTAGACGAGGAAGTTGCAAGTTTTGTTTTACCATTGGGTGCAACCATTAATATGGACGGAACCAGTTTGTATCAAGCGGTAGCGGCTATATTTATTGCTCAAGCTTTTGGAATGCAATTAGACCTAGCTACCCAAGTTATGATTGTTTTAACGGCAACATTGGCTTCCATTGGATCAGCAGCAGTTCCGAGTGCTGGTATGGTAATGTTGGTAATTGTTTTAGGTCAAGCCGGAATTCCTGAGGCAGGTTTAGCTTTAATTTTCGCTATAGATAGACCTCTAGATATGTGTAGAACAGTAGTTAATGTAACTTCTGACGCGATGGTTTCTACTTTAATTGCTAAATCAGAAGGCCAATTATTAGTGCCAGAAGTAAAGGAATGGGATGATCACTATCCTAAAAATATTAGTTAATGTAAACTATATTACATTACATTCCCTATAAAGAGCTTAAATTTGCTAATTAAAAAATATTTATGCAATCAAATATGATAGATTTAAAGTTTTATGCTGATAAAGGTATTAGCTTTGAAACTTATTATAAAGAAGTTAAGGAAGTAGCTAATAGAGATGAGAGTGATGTAATCTTCCATTCATATTATGTATTAAACGCTCAACGAATGGATCGTTTACAGAAAAAAATTACTTTAAGCGATCAACAAAAAGAGAGATTATCTAAAATTAATAGAAAAATCACTTTCCTTATCATTACAGAAGGTTGGTGTGGAGATGCTGCTCAAAGTTTGCCAGTAGTGCAGAAAATAGTTGAAGCCTCTGATAATATTGATGCCAAAATAGTTTATAGAGATGAAAACCCGAACTTAATGGATGCCTACCTGACGAATGGCGGTAAGTCAATCCCTATTATTGTGGGTATGGATTCAACAACGGGTGAACATATTTTTAGATGGGGGCCAAGACCTGAATTCGGAAATGCTTTACTGAAGCAGTTTAAAGCCGAAGAAATCACTAAAGAAGAATTTCAATTACAATTACAAAAAGCATATAACAAAGATAAAGGCGCTGCCATTGTCGATGAATTATTATCAAAATTAGAATCATGAAGTTAAAAAATCTATTTTATTTAATCTTAATTATTTCATTTTTAGGAGCTTGTAAGGAGGAATCTAAAGTTGAAACGACTGCAGCTGAAGAAACTAAAAAAGAGCAGGTTATAGAAGGTGTTAAAGCAACACCAGTTAAAAAAGATGACAAAGTAGAAACCTCAGTTTCCGCTACAGGAGCACCATCTTACATGGATATTGAACTAAAAGGTTATGGAGTGCCAGATGCTAATGTTCAAGATTTTCATGGTAAAGTTGTTTTTGTTAACCATTGGGGAAGCTGGTGTCCACCATGTAGAATGGAAATGCCAAGCATTCAAAGCTTATATGATGACTATGGAGATAAAGTGGAATTTGTGATGATTGCGATGGAGAAAAAACAAGGAGCTCATGTGCCTTACATTGAAAGAGAGGGCTATACTTTCCCTGTTTATACAGCATTATCTCCTATTGTAACTGAAATGAAGCCAAGAGCATTCCCAACAACTATTATTTTAGACAAACAAGGACAGATTAGAATCAGTGATGTTGGAGCTAAAGATTGGAACGCGCCACAGGTTCGTGAGCTGTTAGATGAATTGCTTGCACAGTAAGTTTTTGAGTTTTGGAATAATATTTGGTTATATATTATAAAACTAAGCTATGAGCAGACTATCAATGATAACCAACCTTTGGAGAAATAAAAAAGAATATGAAAGCGTGTTTACACGTGAGAAATTAATGGCATATACGAGAATGATTCCTTTAATGTTTAAGGGACAATACAAACCTAAAAAGAAAAGAAATTTATTCTTAGGACTTGCGGCTCTTGCCTATATTATTTCACCGCTAGACATTATTCCAGAGCTTTTATTAGGTCCTTTTGGACTATTAGACGACTTTGCGATTCTTTTATTCGCTATTAGAAGGTTTGATAAAGAGGTTGTTAACTTCCTATTATGGGAAGAACAACAAAGCAATATTATCTATATTGACTAAATATAATCCTAAAATAAGAAATAAGAATCCTGTGAACTTTCGCAGGATTTTTTTTTGAATTTAATTTAAATATTACATTTGCTTTATGTCGAATAAAAAACATCTGATTGTTATTGTAGGGCCAACTGCAATTGGTAAGACATCTATGGCGATTGAAGTAGCAAAGTATTTCAATACCGAGATTTTATCGTCGGATAGTCGTCAGTTCTATAAAGAAATGAATATTGGTACGGCAGTTCCTTCCAAAGAGGAGTTATCGGCCGTTAAACATCATTTTATTCAGCATTTAAGCGTGCATCAAGCTTATTCGGTGGGTGAATTCGAAAGAGATGCTATAGCTTTTATAAATGAGTTTTTTAAAACACATGATGCTTTGGTCATGGTGGGAGGTTCAGGTTTGTATGAGAAAGCTGTTACACAAGGCTTAGATGAATTTCCAGAGGTTGATCCCGGAATCCGAAAGCAGTTAAATGATGAATTAGATTTAATGGGATTAACTGAATTACAAGAAGAGCTAAAAGAAGCTGACCCATCTTATTACCAAGAAATTGATATAGAAAACCCACATAGAATTATTCGAGCTTTAGAAATTATTAGAGGAACTGGTAAGCCATTTTCATCTTTTTTATCTAAAAATACTAAGAAAAGAGACTTTGAAACTATTAAGATTGGACTCACTTTAGAGCGTTCAAAAATCTATGATCGTATCAATCGACGTGTTGATATAATGATGGAAGATGGTTTGTTAGACGAAGTTAAAGACTTGTATGATTTAAAAGGTTTAAACGCCTTGAATACAGTTGGTTATTCAGAATTATTTAATTACTTAGATGAAGTGTGGGAATTAGATTTTGCCATTGCTGAAATCAAGAAAAACACACGAAGATTTGCCAAGCGTCAGCTGACTTGGTATCGAAAAGAGGAGCACTTAACTTGGTTCAATCCAAAGGAAAAAAAAGAAGTGATTGAGTTCATAGAAAATCAAATCAACTCATCAACCGACTAAATCTCCATTGTCCACTTTTTTATCTGGTGTCATTAAAACCACATCGCCTTCTCCATCATAAATCCCCATAACCAAACATTCTGAAATGAAATTAGCAATTTGTTTGGGCGGAAAGTTTAATACAGCAATGATCTGTTTTCCTATTAAATCTTCTTTGTTGTAATGCGCTGTAATTTGTGCCGATGAATTCTTAATACCGAACTTGCCAAAATCTATTTTGAGTTGATAGGCGGGCTTTCTCGCCTTAGGAAAATCATTAACTTCAATGATAGTCCCGACATGCATTTTGACTTTTTCAAAGTCTGACCAAGAAATTTCCATAATTGTTGATTTTTTAATCTTTTAACCTACCGCAACCATTTCCATTAAGATAGCACAGAATAATGCTCCATAAGTTCCAAGAGCATAGCCTAAAACAGCCATTAAAACACCTACAGATGCAAGGCTAGGGTTGAAGGCGGATGCAACAATCGGAGCGCTCGCAGCCCCTCCTACATTCGCTTGACTTCCTACGGCCACGAAGAAGAACGGAGCTCTGATGAGTTTAGCGGTGATTAATAAGACAATAACGTGTACTAACATCCATGTAAGACCAATCACGAACAAACCAATATTGTCTTTTTGAAATATTTGCTCTAAATCCATCTTCATACCGATGGTGGCTACTAAAACATAAATGAAGATAGATCCCCAGCGTGTTGCGCCGATTCCCTCTAACTTTCTTGCTTTTGTAAACGATAAAAGTAAACCCACAGTGGTTGAGATAATCACCAACCAAAAGAAGCTACTCGTTAAAGATTGAAGGTTCATGGAACGCAATGTTTCATTGTGGCTTTCCATGAAAGGCGAGATGACATCCGCACCCCAATGCGCCAAAGCAACTCCACCGAAAGCAACTGCCATTAAAGTGAAGGTTTCTACAGTTGTTGGTATTTTCATCACGGAAGCTTGATAGTCTTCCATTCTTTTTTCTAAGTTTAAAATAGCTGAATTATCTGCGTTTAAGAGCTTATTGGCTTTGTCTCTAATATTGGCTCCGTAAAGCAAAAAGCCCATCCAGATATTCGCTACAATCACGTCCACAACGATCATTATACCGAAGATGTTGTCAGAAACTTCAAACACTTCTTTCATCGCGGTTTGGTTAGCGCCTCCACCAATCCAGCTTCCTGCAATGGTCGACATTCCACGCCAAAGTTCGTCAAGTGTTATGTTTCCTGGAATTAAACTCGGAAAAACATATTCAATTACTAAAAGTGAAACAGGTCCACCAATTACAATTCCCAAAGTACCGGCTAGGAACATGATAATTGCTTTTGGTCCTAAACGCATAATTCCCTTAAAATCAATACCTAAACATAGGAGAATTAAAGCGGCAGGTAGAAGAAAGCGAGATGCAACGAAATATAAATTAGAAACTTCTCCATCCACCAATCCTAGTGGCCACTTGAGTAAAGCTGGTAAGAAATAACACAATAATAGGGCGGGAACGTAGGTAAAGAATTTTTGCCAAAACTTTTTACCTGAGGATTCTAAGTAAAAAATACCTGCTAATACGGCCATTAATAAGCCTAAAACAATCGCGTCATTTTCAAAAAATGGTGCAGCTTTTTCTAATTCTTCCATGAAAGCGAATATAAAAAAAGATTTTATAGCTAAAAGTAGAATTTAATAAGTTTAATCAACAAATACGCGAGAAAGCTTATGATTAGCTAATCAAAGCCCAGCTCAATTGTTTTTTGTGAAATGCATCAAAGAATGCTCTGATGTGTTGATTGCTAGGATGTGAAAGGCTTGGGTCTGTTTCTATAAGCCATTCTGCGGCATTTTTAGCCGCTAAGAAAATAGGTTTGTCTGCTTTTAAATCTGCAATTTTAAAATCAAGTAAACCACTTTGTTGAGTTCCCATCACATTCCCTGGTCCGCGTAATTCTAAGTCTACTTCGGCAATCCTAAATCCATCATTGGTTTCGCACATAGTGGAAACTCTTTTGAAGGCGACTTCGTTTAATTTATCTGCTGTCATCAGTATGCAATAACTCTGTTCGGCGCCTCTACCCACGCGACCTCGTAATTGGTGTAATTGTGATAATCCAAATTTCTCTGAACTTTCAATTACCATGATAGAAGCATTGGGAACGTTGACGCCTACTTCAATAACCGTAGTTGCGACCATGATTTGGGTTTCTCCTTTCACGAATCGCTGCATTTCATGCTCTTTGTCAGCTGGTTTCATTTGTCCGTGAACAATGCTAACTGCATATTCGGGTAGGGGGAAAGCGCGTGTAATGCTCTCGTAGCCGTCCATTAAGTCCTTGTAGTCCATTTTATCTGATTCTTCAATCAATGGATAAA
The DNA here is from genome assembly GCA_964553105.1 of uncultured Weeksellaceae bacterium. GTDB lineage: Bacteria > Bacteroidota > Bacteroidia > Flavobacteriales > Weeksellaceae > Profundicola. The sequence goes on from CAZKJO010000015.1 coordinate 14,742, forward strand.
CAATATAAGCTTGTCGACCTTTTTGGATTTCGTCTTTAATGAATTTGAAAACCACTAAGCGGTCTTTGTCTTTTCTGTGAACGGTTTTGATGGGTTTTCTACCGGCAGGTAGCTCATCAATTACCGAGGCGTCTAAATCACCATAAATGGTCATCGCTAAAGTCCTTGGGATAGGTGTTGCCGTCATAACCAGGATGTGTGGTGGTCGCTTGCCTTTGCGCCATAATTTAGCACGTTGGGCTACGCCAAATCTATGTTGCTCGTCGATGATGGCTAATCCTAAATTTTTAAATTGAACTTTGTCTTCAATCAAGGCGTGTGTGCCAACCAACATATCTAAATCTCCGTTTTCTAATTGTTCGTGAATGATTTTTCTGGATGATTTAGGCGTGCTACCAGTGAGTAAAGCTATATTGAGCCCGATTTTGTCTGCTTCTTCTTTTAAGCCATTGTAGTGCTGTTGTGCGAGAATTTCAGTCGGAGCCATTAGGAGCGATTGAAAACCATTGTCGGCGGCTATAAGTATGCTCAAAAAGGCTACAATTGTTTTTCCACTCCCTACATCACCTTGCAGAAGTCGATTCATTTGAACTTCTTTTCCTAAATCTGCTCGAATTTCCTTAACCGCACGTTTTTGAGCATTAGTTAGTTCAAATCCCAAATGATTTTTATAGAAATCATTAAAATAATCTCCAATTTGTGGGAATGCAAAAGATCTGAAGTTTCGCTTTCCATGTGCTTTTTGCGCTTGTAGTGATAAATGAAGGAAAAAGAATTCTTCAAATTTTAAGCGTTTTCTTGCAGCTTCTAGAGCTTCAGTTGAATCTGGGAAGTGAATATTCTTAAAAGCAGCTTTTCTGGATGTTAAGTCATATTTACGACATAATTCTTCAGATAAATTTTCTTTGATATAATTTCCAACTTGAATCCAAACCTCTGCCTGAATTTTTTGCCAAACTCTGGTGTTAATACCGCGTTTCAGGGCTTTTTCGGTATTGCTATATACCGGAAGTAAGCCGTTGTTGCTTTTCTCAGATGATTCTTCTTCAATTTCAGGGTGGGTAAAGCTTAGTTTGTTGTTGAAAAGGTTGGGTTTTCCATAGATGGTGATAGGTTTTTGAATTAAAGACCTATATTTCTCTACTTGCCATTTGGTTGTGCGAAACCAAACTAGCTCAACCTCACCGGTGTCATCGATGAAATTCCCGACTAATCTCTTTTTTCTTCCTTCGCCTATTTCTCTTAACGATGTAATTTTTCCTTTTATTTGGATTTCAGTTGCTGTAGAAGTGACTTCTGATATAGTATAAAATTTAGTTCGATCTACATATCGAAATGGAAAATGATATAGCAAATCTCTGAATCTAAAAATCCCAAATTCCGACCGAAGAATTTCGGCGCGTTGTGGACCAACGCCTTTTAAATATTCTATGGAAAGTAAAAGTGGATTCTTCACCTCACAAATATAAAGAGAATGATTTAGATGACTTTACGCCTAAATATAATTTCATTAAATTTATTGAAAATCAAG
>CAZKJO010000015.1:16372-19641 GCA_964553105.1 uncultured Weeksellaceae bacterium
TATTTTTCAAACCAATCATACTTAATTAAAGCCTGCGTAAACTTTAAAAGTTTGGGTGGATATAGATGCTCAGATTCTTGCAAGATACGATAACAATTGTCTTTAAATTCCTCAAAAGCTTGCTGAGAAAATAGATGCCAGTTCTTGATGAGTAAAAAATCATAATAAACATCTATAATAATGGGTGAGAACTTGTTATAATTCTTATGAAGTTTAGAAGTACTGTTTTTAACCATGTCATGCGAATCCGAAAAACTGTCGATAAATCGATGCAGAAGAATTCCTTTCTGTAAATCGTCAGGATATTCCTCGTGTTTTTTACCTTTAACAATCTCGCCCAGATGATTCCCTACTTGCCAAGCAGGATTATCAAATGACAATAATTGGTGCATTACTAAATTCATAAGTTAAAGGTAGTGAAATGTATTTGGTTAAGCTATTAGCAAGATGTTTCTTCAGTGTTAAGCTTTATGTTTTGTGTAATATTAATATTTATTTAAATCGTTTGATTCAATAAATCAATGGTTTGTGGAGTTCATTTGAATTAAACATTTAATACCATTAAAAATTTAAATTGTATCTAAAACTTCCTTAATAATAGCGCATCCTTTTCTAATTTCTTCTTCTGAAATGGTCAATGGAGGAGTGATACGTAAGAATTGTGTTTCATATAATAACCAAAAAACAATTAGTCCTCTGTCCATACATTTTTTCGCAACCTCCAAAGTTTGTTCGGGAGAGGCCAATTCAGGAGCAAGCATTAATCCTTTGCCAGGGAAAGATAAAATCTTAGGATGATCTAATAGTGCTCTAAACAGTTTTTCTTTCTCTAAGGTCTGTGGAATTAAATCTGTAGTTGTAATTTCTTCTAAAACGGCTAAGGCAGAAGCTGCCACCACAGGATTTCCACCAAAAGTTGTGATATGACCTAACTTTGGATTCGCCTGAAGATGTTTCATGTGTTCATAAGAAGCAGTAAAAGCTCCAATCGGCATTCCACCACCCATTCCTTTGCCCATCACAAGAATGTCAGGAATAGCATCGTAATGCTCGAAAGCAAATAAGCTTCCTGTTCTACCAAAACCAGGTTGAATTTCATCTAAAATCAACATAGCGCCAACTTCGTCACAACGTTGTCTTACTGCTTTTAACCAACCATCTTTAGGTTGAATAAAACCAGCGGCACCTTGTATGCTTTCTAAGATAATACCAGCGGTTTTGCTGGTGATTTTTTCAATATCATCGAAATTATTGAATTCAATAAAATCTACATTTGGTAATAATGGTCTAAAAGCTCTTTTAAAATCCTCATTTCCAGAAACCGATAGAGCGCCATGTGTATTCCCATGATAGGCCATTCGAGCAGAAATAATCTGATTTCTACCAGTTACGCGCTTGGCTAATTTAATAGAGCCGTCAATTGCTTCTGCGCCAGAGTTCACCAAATAAGTGGTGTCTAAAGGATCTGGAAGTAATTCGGCTAGTTTTTTACAAAGTTGTACGGGTTTCTCTTGGGCGTATTCGCCATAGACCATAACATGCAAATGCTTGTCGATTTGTTCGTGTAGTGCATCTAAAATCTTAGGATGACTATGACCTAAAGTGTTAGCAGAAACTCCAGAAGCAAAGTCTAAATAGGCTTTACCGTCTTTACCATAAATATAACTGCCTTTAGCGTGTGAAACCTCAAAAGCGGATGCAAATGCGGTTGTTTGCGCTTGATAGCGATAAAAATCTTCTTGTAAATGAGACATTTTAAGATTACTGTGTTAAGAAAAATATTAAACCTAATACACCAGCGTAGGCACCAACGGTAAGTGCGTCTGATCTTCCTCGAGAGAATACACGATGATTCACCGTTGAGATATCATTTTTGTGAAATTTCATTTCTTGATCTTCCTTCAAATTCACGTGAGCAACTAAGGAATCTCCTTGCCATTGCACTGCTTTGATTTTGAACTCTTCGCCTTGTGATGAAATGGTATAGAATTTATCTTTTTGTAATTGTTCCTTTAAAGTTGGTATTTCTTCGTCTTCGGCCACTTCTAGCGGGCGATAGACGTAGCAACTACTCAGTAAGATGCAAATTAATATTAGGAATGAAAACTTCATGTATTAGAAAATTTGGACTAAAAGTAATTAATATATTTCGAAATTAAACTTGAATCAGCCTATTTTATATTTTTCAAAGAGGAAATTTAATGATTTTAAAGATTTTCAATGAGTTTCAAAAACTGAAAAGCAGCATTTTTTCTGGAATAAGTAGAAATATTAAATTTTTTATTGCGATTTAATAAGTGATTTTGGTATTCATGAAATAAAATGTTCAAAACATTCAGCATTTCTTTCTTGTCATTTCTATCAATGACGACTCCTGCCGATAAATCATTCAATAAATGCCCTATATCCGAATCTTTCTTTCCGATACATAAAATGACTCTTTCAGCGGCCAGATATTCGAAAAATTTACCTGGTATGATTCCATTCTCGTTAGCCGTTTGATTGATTAAAAGCAATAAAACCTGAGATTCTTGTAAGGCCTCTACGGCTTTCTGATGCTCTAAGTAAGCTACATATTCCGTTTTTGATTCCAGTAATGGATGCTCTGCAATATTTTCTCTGACTTCGGGCGCAATAGAACCAATAAGTCTTAATCTAAAATCATCAAAAAACTCTTGATTTTCACAAAGTTGATTTAAAGAAGTCCATAAATTTTTAGGATTTCGATCATCGTTTAAAGAACCGATGTAGGTAATTACAAAATCATCAGAAGGATGATGCTTTTCTATAAAATCTTCTTTATCGAAGCCGTTATAAATCACCTCTACCTTACGATTACCTAATTTACCTAAATCCTTTGCCCAAGTAGGAGAGACGGTAGTTACTGCATCTGCCTTTTGAAGAACTTGCTTTTCTTGCGACTGATGCTTTTTTAGCGCCCAAGATTGTAAGGGTAATTTATCGAAATAGTCTATAGCGGTCCAAGGATCACGAAAATCTGCTATCCATTTTAAATCTGGAAATGTGTTTTTTAGTTTCAATGCAATCATGTGCATAGAGTGTGGCGGACCTGTGCTAATAATTACATCTTGGGGATTTTCTTGTAAATAATTTTTAAGAAATTTATAAGAAGGTTGAATCCAACCGGCGCGAGCATCTGGAATAAATAAATTGGCTCTGACCCAAAGAGAAATTTTAGATAAAAGAGATTGTTTACTTTCGTCTTCAATCATTCCTTTTTGGTAATTCTTATTCTTGGGATTGATTTT
>CAZKJO010000015.1:19741-44296 GCA_964553105.1 uncultured Weeksellaceae bacterium
AGAAGATGAGCAATCAAATATAAGATCTTATTTTTGTGTTAATAGAGCTAGATTTAATGAACCTCAAATGTGTCCATAATCAACTCCATATCGTGTGCATAACTTGCAAATTCATTTTCAGCAGCTGTAAAGGTTAATACATATGCCTTATCGTTTACTAAATAATAGTGCTGCAAGTATTTTAAATCTTTGTTGTCTGACCTGCTTGTGTAAATAACTCTTTGGTATTGTGTGCCATCGTCTTTTTCTTTCAGTTCGCTCACAATCACCTTGCCGTCGATGCTTGCAATTTGACCTTCAGAAAGCTCTACGTAGTCTTGAAGATTTAAATTTAAAGTTGTAACATCTTGAACCATTAAATTTAAATTTTCTATAAAGTCATCGTTAGCACCTTTTAATTCGGTGAAAAGCAGGAACTCTACACCCTCAACTTCTACTAATTCTAGATTAGAAGGATAGGATAGGCTATAATCTTCGGTTTCGATGGTAATTTGATCATCATTCTTACAGCTGGTAATCAGTTGTATAAAAACAAAACAAACTAGGATAAACTTAAGTCGCATTTTTAAATATTTTCATTCTCGCATTAAGCAGCGGGCAAAGGTATATAATCTTTCTTGACTAAGTATCATGTATTGTTTTAGCTTAGGTATAAATATCTTTAAAGCAGTTGTTTATCATGCTTATTGCCTTTGCCAAGTGTGAAATTGAACAATTAAATATGCCTATTTTCTAAAAAGCGAATTTTTAGTTTATGCTAAAAATTCGCTTTAGTTATGAGTATGAATTAATTTATTGCATTAAACATTCTTAATAACGCAGAATAGCTCCAAAACCGTTGAACTTGTCTAGTTCACCTTTGGGTAAGAAAACTACATCACCTCCAAAATCTAAATTGAATTCAATCATCTCATCATAAATATCATCAATAATTTCTTTATTGGTTCGCTCTTTTTTTGAAACAAATGAAACAGTATCATTCTCTACTATGGCTGGTTGAAACAATCCTTGCTCAATAAATAGAGTTTTAACTTGTCCGCGGTGGATAGCTCGCCAAATATCATTCACATCACTATAGAATTTCCCACTATTCACGGCCTCTAGTAATTCTTTCTTTCTAGCATTATTTTTTTCAACGATATAATCCTTCATGAGCTTCCATGCCTCTTCAACAAAGTGACCTGCATTAGCATCAGCATCAGGTTGTGCTATGAATTTATTTATAATAGAATGCTTCTTGTCAGCCACTTCCAGGTATAAGTGAAAATTAGGTTCCGTAGAACTAATTAATACCGGCAGTGGATGTTGATTTCTTATTTTATTCACATCTTTATCAATTCTATTAAAGTATTCTGTAATTAAATTTCTTTCACGACCTGCAAAAGAAGCTTCCTTCTGACTTGTAGGGTGGAATTGAGTATTTTCAATGGGGAATGGCTCTCCAACTTCTCGCACTAGCTTATCGCTAGATGCTTCGATAAGTCGCACTTTTTGTTGATTCAAAACTAAAATATAGTAATTCTTATCCATGTGCAGGCTTCTCATCAAATCGCGTGTATGGAAAGTGTCATCAATAACCACACGATCTTCTACTTTGATGGGTAATCGCGTATATTCAGAAATGTCTTTGCTCACAAATAGAATCAAGCTTTCTAGATTCATTTTGTGATCTATACTTTGTTCTAATTGCTGAAATTTTTCACTGAAACTCTGTACATACTTTTTGTCGAAATCTGTAGAAAGCCTATTCTCAGCTTCCTTGATTAAGTTTTTTAAAGTTAGAGGGTCCTTATTATTATCTGGACCAGTTCTGTGTGTGTTTAATATAATCGTAACACATGTTTCATCAGAAACATTCCTCAATTTTTTCAATGTGATGCTCATAAATATCTTGTTTTAAAATTATTTTAAGAAGATAAGGAATTTAAATGAGAATATAGAATTTATAGCCTATTAAATAAGTTGGAAAACAAGTATTTAAGTTTAAATTAAGCTTTGAAATTGAATATGTTAAATCTATTTAGTTTTTACCGAGAAAATGAGGTCATATTACAGTCTACTTTATTTGATATTATTAGAGTTTAATATTTCATGGGCGCGTTCCATGGCTTCTACTATATTCTCATGGATGTTGTATTTTCCAATTAAATCATAAACATTGGAATTTAATAGTTCTAATCTCACGTCATGATTTGCACCAGAGATAATGACTTTAGTTCCTTTAGCTTTCAGATGTGAGCAAATTTCTTTGAGTCTATTGACGCCCGTTGCATCGATAAATGGAACATTTCTCATTCTTAAAATTAGGACTTTTGGTTGTCGATTAAAGTCTGTCAACACTTCTTGGAATTTCTGTGAAGCACCAAAAAATAAGGGTCCATTTATTTCGTATAAAATCACAGATTTAGGGATTTCTATAAATTCTTCATCAAAGATTAAATCATGTTCTTCCATTTCAGCCTCGTTAAAAATTTTCTCAACATCTTTAATAGAAGTAGATTCACTCATGCGCTTCATGAAAATAAAGCTTGATAGAATTACGCCAACTTCTATGGCGATAATTAAATCAAAAAATACGGTTAATAGAAAAGTGGCTAATAAAACTATGATATCTAATCGATTTCCTTTAAAAAGAGATACAAAATGTCGCCATTCGCTCATATGATAGGATACCACTACTAGAATTCCTGCCAAACAGGCAAGTGGAATAAGTTTTACGACCGGGGCAAAAACCAACATAATCAATAATAAAACAATGGCATGAACGATTCCTGCAATAGGTGTTCTGCCACCATTGTTGATGTTGGTAGCTGTTCTTGCAATTGCACCTGTTGCCGGTATTCCACCAAATAAACCAGAAAGAATATTGGCAGCTCCTTGACCTACGAGTTCCATGTTAGAACGATGTTTTCCCCCGATCATACCATCAGCCACCACTGCTGATAAAAGAGATTCAATACTACCTAAAAGTGCAATGGCAATGGCGGGTTGAATTAAACTCTGTATTGTTTCGAAATCTATAGTTGGAATACTAGGAACCGGAATGTTATTTGGGATTTCACCATACTTTGACTCAATGGTTTCTACGGGTAAGTCAAAGAAATAGACTGCTAGCGTGCTTAAAATAATGGCAACAATAGAGCCTGGTATTTTAGAGCTAATTCGATTGAAATTTAAAGCAATAAGTATGGTTGCTAAAGCAATTCCAAGGGCAATCCAGTTGACTTCAGTAAAGTTTTGAAGATAAATTTGCCACTTTTTGACAAAGTCAGCGGGTACATTTTCAATGTTTAAACCAAATAAATCATTGATTTGTGAGGAAAAAATAATCAGCGCAATTCCACTTGTAAATCCTACAATGAGTGGATAGGGAATGAATTTCAGGTAATTACCTAAGCGCGCAAGACCGAGTCCAATAATTATAAATCCCGCCATAAAAGTAGCAATCGTCAGCCCGCTGATACCATGATCCTGAACAATGGCATAAACAATAACAATAAATGCACCTGTGGGACCACCAATTTGCACACGACTCCCACCCAAAACCGAAATGGCTAAACCGGCAATAACTGCTGTTATGAGACCTTTTTCTGGGGAAACTCCAGAAGCAATAGCAAATGCAATAGCTAAAGGAAGGGCAACAATTCCCACAATAATACCAGCCATGATATCATTCGTGAGTTGTTTTTTAGTAATTCCCGCTTTTAAAAGAGAAAAAAACTTGGGTACAAATTCACGTTTGTTTTTCTTACTCAAAATGAAAGTGCTTTTAAATAGATCAGACTAAGATAGTTTAAATAAATTTTCTCTAATTTGTTTTAGAATAACTTCTTCGGAGTCTTTAGATTTTTCATACATCGAAATTTAAGGATTTTTAAAATAGCTCATACAGGAATCAACCTAAGTTTTATCAGTTTATGATGTTAACAAATTATCTTGTAAGTTGGTTCTCTTCCGGAATATTGACAACACCGCAGCCATCTACAAGAGTTTTGCCTCCTTGATTGACTAATTTTAATAATACATGGAAACCATCCCATTCTGTACTGTTGACCGTTACATAACCGGTATCGTAATTAGCGCTATAAACTTCAAAGCCTTTCATCGGGAAATCTTGTGCATCAAAAATTGGATCAAAACCTAAGCCTACTTGTGGGTTTTTCACAAAAGCCTCTCTCAGCATTTTCTCGAGTGTGTTTTTGAATTCTTGTGTAGCTAGCGGAGATGCGTTTGCCCAATGAACAAGTCCATATTTATCCTCAAAATATTGACTACTTTCGATGTAAGAGTTTAAAAAATCAATCGCAACTTTTGTATTAATTTTTTGGGCATTAGGAGCGGTTCTTCTTTCCGAAGTTTCTCTTTGAGTGGCATCTGAATCCATTATTTGTCGTGGAGAATCACAACTAAAAATAGTAAAGAAGATAAGGAGTAAGCTTAATTTTTTCATATTAATGAGTTTTAGGTTTAATTATAAATTAAGCTTAAAAATAACCAAAATCATTGAGTTAAAAGAATTTAAAATCTTAAGAATTAATTCTTTAGTAATTTTAATTTTATTTTAAAAAACTTTCTAAACGTCCTTTTATTAGTGCGCCGTAATTATTGGCTTTTAAAAACTCTCCAGTTTCCACATTCAAGCAAGTCAGCCACTGTCCTCCATAGGCATAGGTGTCAATACAGATAGTGTGTCCAAAATCTGCAATCTTACCATTCTTTCTCGAGGTATGTCCACAAATCACTGTATTTCTTGAATTATAAGCTGTTGGGGTTTCATATTTGGTCCAAAATAAATCACTTTCGTTTTGATCTTTTAAGTTTTTATTTGGATTAAGTCCTGCATGAACAAATATAAAATCATCAATAATTAAATAATCAAGGCAATTTTCTAAAAACTCCCAATGAGATTCACTTATGTTATTAGCCCAGTCTTTAAAATCCTGAACTTGATAAGATACAAGAGTTTCTGCACCGCCAAAATTTCTCCATTCTAATAGCTTTATAGCCGATTCTCTCGCTTTTAACATCATGATTTCATGATTACCAAGGATGAATTCGAAATGATAGCTTTTTTGATTTTCAATAAGCCATTCTATTACAGCTTTTGAATCTTCTCCGCGATCTACATAATCACCCAAGAACACAACTGTGTCTTCCGGTTTTATTGTCCCTTCATTGAAGATTGTTTTCAGGGCCACAAAGCAACCATGAATATCACCAATAGCGTAAATTGACATTTTTTTTGTTTAAAATTAATCTTTCTTAAATAGATAAGTAGCGCCCGCTTGGTTTAGCGTCATTTCATTTTCACTAATATTAAATTCTAATTCAATGCCAGCTTGAATAAACCTAAATTTATTTTTGTCGAAAGCTTCTAAAGGAAAAGCTGATTGACCCGTTGCTTGCGCCATGAGATTTCCATTATTTATGAAAACATCTATCTTTAAAGGTAATTTTTCAGAGGAATATTGTCCCACGTAGGATTCTAATTGTCTTAGTTCAACAGCATAAGTAGAAAAGTCTGGTAATTCAAATTCTTTATGATAAACCGCGCTCAAAACTGCAATATTGATTTCATTAATGTCAAAGTCAGAGCCGTTTGAAGTAAGGGCGTAGGTGTAGTTGCCATCTTCAAAATGAAAAAGCATCGATCTAAATCCATCTATACCACCTGTGTGTCCATAGCCAACTTTGTCGTAAAATGGGACGGGGAATAAGCCTAATCCATATCCATCTTTGATTTCCATCATTAATTTTAGATTCTTTTCCTGCAGTAATTGTCCATTAAATAGTGCATAGGCGAATTTAATGAGATCCTTTGGTGTAGAAACAATTCCACCTGCACCTAATGAAACACTAGGGCTGGTTTTTGGAGAGACTTGCCAATCTACAAGTTTCATGTAAGAATTGACTTCATTTGAGTTTTCCCCAGTGTGTAAGTTGAAATAAGTTTTAGTGAGTTTTAATGGTTCGGTAATTTGTTCTTTCAAGACTTCAGCGAATTCTTTTTTGTAAATTTTCTCTAAAATAAAACTTAACAATATATAATTTGAATTACTGTAGGCCGATTTGCTGCCAGGTTCGAAGTCGCTTCCTGCGGTCTTGATTACTTTTAGCATTTCACTTTGCGAAGTCGCTTGGGTGAAATAAAGCCCATAAACCGAATCATCGGTAATGTTGTGAATTCCACTTTGATGTCTCAACATTTGCTCGATGTTTATTTTTTCGGAGTTTGTTATTTCTGGATAAAAGTCCACTAGCTTCTGGTCGAGTTTGATTTTGTTTTGCTCAACAGCTTTTAAAATTAAACTGGCTGTAAAGGTTTTAGAAACAGAAGCAATGCTAAATCTTGAGTTATCATTTATTTTGATTCCTTTTTCTATGTCTGCCAATCCTATGTTATTGGAATAAATAAGTTTTCCATCTTTGGCCAAGGCAATGCCTCCCATAAATTTATCATTTTCTTCGAGTAATTTAAAATACTGATCGAGTTTGACTTTATTAAAATCTTGGGCGATTCCAGTTTGACTTAAAACAAATATAAACAGGATATAAGTATAAATTCGATGCATAGATTTTATTTAAACTTTAAAATTAAGGAAGATCTAAATGCTCAACCAAATGTTTCGGGTTTCGCACGCTAAAAATATATTTTTCATTTTTTGTTGTCACCACTTTAATCATGTTTTTTCGGTCATTGACCAGACATATAGAGTTATCCATGGTGTTGCCAATAAAACCAAATACTCCCATGCTTCCAGAAGTGAGAGGAAGACTGGAACTTTCTAATTTATAAATAGCTTGAATTTCAGATAAAGGAATGCTAATGCTTCCCATGTTTTTCTTAAGAATTAAATCATCCTCCGTGATAATAACTTTGTGTAAGGATTTGGAATAAAAATAAAACATGATTCCGAACATAATTATACTGATGCTAATACCTCCGATAAGACTATAGGTTTCGTTGTTCAAAACGGAAAGTGTGGCTAAACTCACGAGCAATACTGCTGAGAATATGCTAACAGCTTTCACATAATTTGATTTTCTACTCAAATAAATTTTCATAACATCATTATTATAATCCCTGACTTAATTCAATTTTTTCTTGATATAATTTTTTGATTTCCCGGCTGATATCAATTTCGTCATCAGAAACAAATAGAGCTCCAATTCTCTCTTGAATAGGTAAACTTTGATTTTGGTATACTTCTTCTGTATCCACCACTTTTCCACCTAAGAAAGTTTCTAAATCCCAATTAAGTCTAAATTTAATTTGAATAATTTCATCTGTGTCAGATAAGCGGCAAGTGACAATGTCGTAATACTTTCGTTTTTTTTTAATTAAACGTTGGCTTTCAAATAATAGGAAATTTCCGTCCACCAAAATATTTCTTAAAATCAAATACTCTTCGGCTACAGAGTTTACGACATATTCTTCTTGGAGATCTGTATTCAGATAACTTGGATCTAATCCATTATGCTTAATATAAAAGGCCCACATGCTGATGTCTTGTAGTGCGTGTAAAATAACATTATTATATGGATATTGTTGATAGGCCACCCAAGCCAGTTCAAATGCTTTATCGAAATCATGTTCTTGTAAATAAGAATCAATCAATCTTGTAAAAGTCATTTCTCTCGTTCGATTGTTGTTTTCTAGATTGAGAAATAGTGATTTTTCTAAGTAATTTCTTCCTTCTTCAATATTATCTTCATCCAATGAGAGCAAACCCAAGAAATGATATGTTCCAGGAAATAATGAGTCTTTTTCTTGAGCTAAAAGAAATTTCTCTTTGGCAGCTTGTTTATCAACGGCCAATAGTTCAATTCCCACAAAAAACTCTTCTGGTGGGCTCTGCCCGAAAGAGCCAGCAAGGTTGAATACAAGTATATAGAAGAATATCTGTTTTTTCATAGAAATGAAATATAATTTCATCTAAAATACTAAAAGAATCTCAAGACTAGAATGTTTGACTATAAAAACTTAATAATTTAAAATATTTTCATTTCAAAATGATAAATACTTAAATTAAATCATAATTAAAATCTAAAAGCATTGATGAGTTATAGAATCCATAATCTATTTTTTATATTTGTAAAATAATTTTTGGATATGATAAATGCCGTAATAACTGGATCGGGTCATTTTATGCCACCTAATGTGGTGAAAAACACACACTTTTTAAATCATGAGTTCTATGATGAGAAGGGCGAGTTCATTGATAAGCCGAATGAGGAAATCATTCAGAAGTTCAAGGAAATAACCGAAATCGAGGAGAGGCGTTATGCGGATCATGACATGATGAATTCTGATTTAGCGACATATGCAGGTAAAATGGCACTAGAAGATGCTGGTGTTAATAAAGAAGATTTGGACTATGTTATGGTAGCGACTAATTACGGAGACATTGATCCAGTTACACAGTTTGCAGATGTTATGCCTAGTATTTCTGTTCGAGTAAAGCATAAGTTAGGCATTAAGAATAATCAGTGTAAACCTTATGACATGACTTTTGGTTGTCCTGGGTGGATTGAGGCTATGATTTTAGCATCCCAGTTGATTAAAGCTGGCATTGCAAAGAAAATTTTAGTTATTGGAGCTGAGACTTTGTCGCGTGCGGTTGATCCACATGATAGATCGGCAATGATTTTTGCTGATGGAGCTGGAGCTGTTGTATTAGAAGCGCGAGAAAGCGACCAAGTATTTGGAGTTTTAGAGCACATCACGATTAGTGATAACTTAGAGGAGATGGAGTTCTTAACCAATGGTCCATCATTAAAACCAGGTCATACTAAAGCGATTTGTAGTATTTCTATGAAAGGTAGAAAGGTATATGAGTACGCTTTAAGAAAAGTTCCAGCTGCTATTAAGCGTGTCTTGGATAACGCAGGATTGGATATCACAGATGTGAACAAGGTTTTACTACACCAAGCAAACGCCAAAATGGATCGTGCTATGGTTCAGCGTTTGTTTAGATTATATGGTAAGAGAGAGTTTCCAGAAGATATCGATCCGATGACAGTTCAAAAATTAGGTAATTCATCGGTAGCAACAGTTCCTACTATGTATGATTTAATTAGTAGAGGACAGTTAGGTGATCATAAATTTAACCCTGGTGATAATGTCGTTTTTGGTAGTGTTGGTGCAGGAATGAACATCAATGCTATTGTATATAAATTTCCAAAATAAATAGATGCAATTTATACGCGTTTTCGTAATCCCATTGATTATTTTTTTAGTCATGGTGGATATGATTTTTTTTAGATTTTTATTAAAAATCTCGCGAGGTATAGGTATAGCTGCATATTTTTGGATCGTTGTCATAGCTATTGAATATTATGCTTTTCAAGCGTTTAGAGCACTAAACCATAGCAAAACAGGTTTGTGGACTTATATCATAGTACATGTTTTGCTTTTCGGTGGACTTTATTACTTTAGTTCAACTAGAAAGTTGAGCGAGTTTAATTATGCTAATTTTCAACGATTTGTAGTTTTAACGACCTTATTTTTAGTACCCAAAATATTTTTAACTCTCACCTTAATGGTGGATGACTTTGTTAGGTTATTTCAATATTCTTTCACAAATGCTGAGACCTCAGATGCTATTGATGTCCCGAGTCGTAGAAAGGTTGCCACATGGATTGGCTTAGGATTAGCAGCTATACCCTTTATTGGAGTTTTGGATGGTGTGTTTAGAGGAAAATATCGTTATCGAGTAATTAGAAAAACCATCTATTTTAATGACTTGCCAGAGGCCTTCGAAGGATTTACGATTACCCAATTATCTGATATTCATGCGGGTAGTTTTGATGATAAAGAAAAGCTAGATTATGGTGTAAAATTAGCCTTAAAACAGAACTCAGATGTTTTAGTTTTTACGGGTGACATGGTTAATGACATCGCCGACGAGCTTGAACCTTACGTAGATATTTTCAAGCAATTAGAAGCTAAGGAAGGGATGTTTGCTATTCTTGGTAATCACGATTATGGTGAATATGCCAATATTTCGGATAGGGAAAGAGCAGAGAGTATTGCTCACTTACAGACGATGCAAAAAGAGATTGGCTTTAAGATGTTGAACAATGCTATGCATACCATAGAGCGCGATGGACAGCGACTGAATATTTTAGGTGTAGAAAATTGGGGACATGCCGAATTTTTCCCTAAGCGTGGAGATCTTAGAAAAGCTTCAGAGGCTGTGAGAGAAGGTGATTTTAATGTATTGTTATCACATGATCCATCTCATTTTGATCATGATCTAGAAGAGCATGATAACGTTATAGATTTCGAAAAGAAAATGCATTTGACCCTATCTGGGCATACACATGGAATGCAGTTTGGTATCGAAATTCCTGGATTTATCAAATGGTCACCTGTAAAATATCGATATCATAATTGGGCAGGGCTTTATGAGGAAAAAGGTCGTAAATTGTATGTAAATCGTGGGTTTGGATTCTTAGGATTTCCTGGACGAATAGGTATGTGGCCAGAGATTACTGTGCTAGAACTGCGCAAAAAAGTCTAAATCTTGGAAAATACTTTAGAAAATACAACTCATACTCAAGCCAAACTTCAAAAGCTTTTGGATGATAAGCTTTATATAGGGGATTTAGGCACAAAAGGCTTTATTTTCAAGCGTAACTTTGGCGCTCGTAGAATGCCCGTCTATGGTATTCTAAATGAAAATCATTTTGAAGTTAAAGCTAAAAATGAAACAATACACGACTATTTCATGTGGGTAGCTATTATTCTAATGCTGGGCATTTTATTGTTTGCTGCTTATCATAAAATCTATTTGGTTGTGGTGGCCAATAGTATTTTTATTTTGCTAATGCTTATGATGGATAAACATCGTAAGAAAAAGGAAATGGAGCAGTTTTTAAAGGCCTTTAATGAGGTTTCGATCCAAGACTAGTCAATTTACTATACTATAGCTTATTACTCCTTGCATCTTATCCTAATAGCTTTCACATAATGCTTTTCAATTAACTTCTATTCTGAAGGATTAAAAACTTATACATAAAAGCTTTAATATGACTTAGTTCATGAAAATATAAGGCATAAAAAAACCTGATACATTGTATCAGGTTTAAAATGGGTGGAAGACGGGATTCGAACCCGCGACCTCCGGAACCACAATCCGGCGCTCTAACCAACTGAGCTACAACCACCATTTGAAATTGCGATTGCAAATATAGCCAATTTTCTAATATTAGAAAGCTTTGAGACTAAATTTTTTAATCATTTTTTTAAATATTTTCTTGCTTTAAATTTTAAATAATTTAAGAGCTTAATAATCAATTTGTTTATAAAAACACATCCATGGAGTCAACCCCCAAAATACTTTCTGCAATAAAGGCTTCACCTGCATCCTTCCAGATTAATCTGCCCCAATCCTTGGCTCTATAATTAATACTCTCTTTAAAATTAGATGATGAAATAGCCGTTTCTGGTTCGTCTGAGTTAGGATCATGAAATTGAGAAGTGTAGGCCAAGCAAGAGTCAATCTTTGTTTGTAAATAGCCACTAATATCAACCACGAAATCTGGGTTTAAAGGTTTCCATTGTATAAAGTGGAAAATTCTCTTGGGACGCCAAGCTTCTTGTCCAGTTTCAATTCTTGGTAAACCCGCTAAAAAACTTGCTCGAATAATTAGTTCAGTTGCTCTACCATGGTCTGGATGACGATCCTCGGGAGCACCTGTGATGAGTATCTCCGGTCTATATTTTCTTATGGTTTCAATGATCTTAAGTTGGTTGTCTTCGTTATTTAAAAAGAAACCATCTCTCATATTTAGATTCTCTCGAGCGTGTACGCCTAAAATATTTTTGGCAGCTTCGGATTCTTTGAGTCTAATTTCTCTAGAACCTCTTGTGCCTAATTCACCATTGGTTAAATCAACAATACCTACTTTCTTGCCCTCTGCAACTGCTTTTGCCAAAGTACCACCACATCCTAATTCCACATCATCTGGGTGCGGCGCCATGGCTAAAATATCTAATTTTAACATTCTAAAATCATTTAAAATTTAATACTAAAACCTGTTTATTTGGCTTCAATCCAACGGATGATTTCCTCTTCGTTTGGAAGTGTTTTGGAGTAAAAAACATGCGCTAATGTTCCATCTTCATTAATTAAATATTTCTGAAAATTCCATTTAACTTCATTGTCCAAAACCCCATTTTGATCTTTCTGAGTTAAGTATTGATATAATGGATGCATATCATCTCCCTTCACAGAAATCTTTGACATCATAGGAAAGGTTACACCATAATTTAAACTACAAAACTCTTTGATTTCCTCGTTAGAACCTGGTTCTTGTGACATGAAATTATTAGCAGGAAATCCAATGATGGTGAAATTATCATCCTTGTATTTCTGGTAAATTTCTTCTAATTGCTCATACTGTGGCGTAAATCCACATTTAGAAGCTGTATTTACAATCATAACTTTTTTGCCTTCTAATTCAGACATTTTAAAGTCGTTTCCGTCAATATCCTGTACGCTATATTGGTAAATACTTCCTTTTGGGTTGGTGGTAGTTGTATCGATTTTAGCTTGTTTTTGGTTAGTACAAGCTAATGTAATTAAACTAAGGATGGATAAAAAGAATTTTTTCATAAGATCTTATTTTTTAGAATTTAACGAAACTATTTGACTTAGCATACTTTCTTCTAAACAAATAAGTAATTATGGTTAGAACGGTAAAGAAAATCACCGTACCTGGTACCCATCCCGGAATTGGAATACTATCCCCAGCAGCATATGTATGTAAACCACTTAAGTAGTAATTCACTCCAAAATAGGTCATAATAGGAGCTGCTGCAGCCCATAAGGCCGCAATATTAAATACAAATTTTCCTTTCAAACCTGGAACTAATCTAAGGTGTAAAACAATAGCATATACAATTACAGAAATGAATGCCCAAGTCTCTTTAGGGTCCCAGCTCCAGTAACGACCCCAACTTTCATTAGCCCACATACCTCCTAAAAAGGTTCCGATAGTTAACATATAAAGACCTACCGTAAGAGACATTTCACTTACAATAGTTAATTCTTTGATGTTTCTTTCAATCTTATGCGATGGTTTTAATATAAATTGAATCATGTTAAATATAGCGATGACCATACTTAAACCAAAGAAGGCATAACTAGAGGTAATAATCGCCACGTGAATAATCAACCAATACGATTTTAATACTGGTACTAATGGTGTGATTTCTGGATCGAGTAGGGAAGAACCGTGTGCGAATCCCATCATAATCACGGCCACTAAAGCTCCCGCAGCAGGCAAGAAGGCGTTTCCGTTTCGGTATAATGAGAATCCTGCTAATACAGCCACCCACGAAATAAAGATTACGGCTTCATATCCATTCGTCCACGGTGCGTGCCCTGATATATACCATCTCATTCCTAGTGCGACTCCCTGGAAAATTAAAACCACAATCAATAAACCTAGGAAAACATTGATGATGTAGTCAATTGCTTTTTTGTCTAAGAATAGTTTAGTGAATGCCAGTAATAATAAAATTCCACCTAACATGGCGTAAGCAATCATAGAGTATAAGAAAGGATTGAATCGATTATATAAAACCTCAATCTTAACTTTCGTATCTGAAATGATTACGTTTTTACCCCATTTATGCTGATAATCATCGATAACTTGTATTTGTTCATTGGCTTTAGACCAATCACCTGTCTTTTGAGCACTACCCAAAGCATTAAAATATTTAGAAATATGTCCTAATGCAATCGAATCAATTTCTAATTCTTCCGTAGGACGAATCCAACTTGTCCATGTTTCTTTGATCTCATTTTGCATAGGAATTAGTCTCAAATAATATCCTTTGGTAATGTTATCAATAATAGAAAAACGTTCCGTAATGTTAATTACTTCTTTGTCGTATTCCGTTTTTTCAGACGGTTTCTTTCGGAAAGCATTGCTATAAGCTTCCTGCAATTTATATTGTGTTGTGCGATGATCTACTAGATTTAATAAAGAAGTATAACCATCTACCACACCTAACTCTTTTGCCGTTTTAGAACCTAATTTGTTCTCCATCACTCGAATCATAGGAGCTTCTGCCCACAGAGCTGGATTTTGCTGTAATGACATAAACCAAGCCGTTGCATTAACGCCTCCAATCTTATCTGCTTTATGAATCTTTCTTAATAATTCAAGGGCATGTGTCCCTAGTGGCTTAATCCTACCTTGGTCATCTTGTACTTGTAAATGATTTAATTTTATGACATGATCTTTGTCGAAGTTTACGATTTTTGCAATACTGTCCAACGAAGACATTTTCATGCTCTGTCCATGATTATCTGAAGCAGCAGGATGTGTTCTAGGTGCTTTGTGATTTGATGCTGCTGCTAGCGTATCCACCATTTCCATTGAACCGTGGTCATGACCTGCATGCGGATCTACCTCTGTTTCTTGAGCAAATAGTCCCAAAGGAAGAAGTAAGAAGGCTAGTACAATAGCTTTTGCTGATTTTTTCATGTTTTTCAACATTTTTTGTAATGTCAAGAATCTTGTTCCTCTCCAGAATAGCGCGAAGGTCATTCCAAAGAACATCATCATATAACCGATATAGGTCACAATAGTACCCGGCCTATCTTGGTTCACAGATAAGATAGTACCTAATTCGTCTGGATCATAACTCGCCTGGAAGAATCGATATCCACCATAGTCTAAAACGTTGTTCATATAAATTCTATAGTCTTTCTCAACTCCATTATCTATAATGGAGATCTCACTCGCAAATGAAGATGGATTGCTAGAACCAGGATAAGTATCTAATTGAAAATCTCGTAACTTGATTCCGAAAGGCGTTTCAATGCTCTTAGAACCAAATCCCATAGAAACTTGAACCCCATTGATAGGTTTCCTCGTACTATAAGATGTGCTTCCTTGTCCACCTCTTAGAATTAACGTATCCTTAATTTGACCATCATCATATTCCATTACGACAACATTTGAGTTGTTTTGCTCTTCAGGATTATTTTTATCTCCCTGAACAAATTCAAGTCTTCCTTTGAAAGTCCCACTTGGAACAACAAATTGAGCATTTTGAATAGAGTATAGGCTTGCTAATCTTAATTCTTGTAATGAGTCTACTGCAACTTTTCCTTTACCTTCATTGAAAGTCGCCGAATCGGTAATCATACCTACTGCTTGACCTTGCATCTGAACATACTCTCCCTCTAGTGGTGATTTGAACATAAGTTTTTCACCTTCTGAGAATATCTGTACAGTTCCTGGAATTGGATTGTTTAAGCTAAACATAATTCCACCAATTTCTTTTAATTCACCAGATTGAATATAGGCACTTTTTCTCCCGTCTTCTCCAGTGGTTACTAACTCTAAAGTTTCTTTTCCTTCACCTCTAATGATGGTGTCCTTAGCTAACATAATGTAGTCTAGGGATTTAAGTGCGATTACTCTATCTTTGAATTGATATTTTTGTTTAAATTGACGTTTTAACGGGAATGGTGCATCTTTTTTGTTAAAGTAAGTCATCGTGTAAGGTGACTCATAAGCCAAGGCTCTATCTTGGTCGAAGATGTTCATCTTAACATACGTTTGAGATGATACAATCTCGTTAGAAGTATCACCTTCTCGAATACTCATAATACCTTCTACAGCAAAAATATGAGTAATGGCAGCTCCAATAAAAGTAACTATAAACCCAAGATGGAAAACCAATACAGCCCATTTTTCTCTTCTCCAAAGTCGATATCGTTTAATATTAATGGCGAAGTTGACGATTAATAAGATTTGTAATAAATCAAACCAAAAGGCATTATAAACAATCGCTTTGGCAGCAGGAGTTCCAAAATCATTTTCTATAAATGTTGCTATTGCCATCGATATAGCATACAGGAACAACATCATTGTCATAGCTCGCGTTGAAAACAAATATTTATCTAAAAGCTTCATCATTTCGTTCAAAAATTCCTACAAAAATAAAGGATTTAAAACTATTTAATATGATGAATATCAATTATCTTAATTCTTAAAATCTGTTAAAAAGCATTGATTATATGTGAGTTTACTATTTTTAAAACATCATATTTAATTCAACATTAGACTGATATCGACTTTAAAAAAAGAAATCCACTACAAAGTAATGGATTTCAAATAGTTTATGATTTTTGTCAGCAATCGATAATTAGGTTGCAAATAAGTGTGCTATTTACACGTAAAGGGTTGCTGTACTTTTAGCATTCTCCAATTATCTGAAATATCTTTTTTGGCGCTTACTTTTCCAAAACTGAATTCAAAAATCTTCTTAGTTTCTTCCATCAGATTTTGATGAATCTCTAAATAAACTGCTCCCTTGGGTTTTAATTTATCCAAGGCTAATTGATTAATCTTGTTGTAGAAAACCGTTGGGTCTTCATCCGGAACAAATAAAGCAATTTCTGGTTCGTGTTTGCTAACTTGTTCATGCATTTCTGCTTTTTCTGAACTAGGAATGTAAGGAGGATTGCTTACAATTATATCAAAATAAGGTAGATCATCTAGGAATGTATTTAGAATATCAATCTCATGAAAATTAATTTTAGTGTGATTGTACATGGCATTGTTTTTAGCCACTTCTAAAGCTTCTGGGCTGATATCCAAAGCATGAACTGAAGCTTTTGGAAAAGCAGCTTTTAGTGCAATGGCTAATGCGCCGCTTCCGGTTCCGATATCTAAAATGTTCCCATCGAATTCATTGTTGGGATTGGTATAGTCTTGAATAATCCACTCAGCTAATTCTTCTGTTTCAGGGCGTGGAATTAAAACATTAGGATTCACAAACAACTTATGATTCATAAACTGAGTTTCACCCATTACATATTGAAAAGGCGTACCCGTCATTAAATTTGTCAAAGCGAAATCAAAGTGTTTTTCAGCATCTTTTAATTCTGGCCAACTTTCGTGTAATCCTGCACGAATGATATTTTTATCTTTTTTTAAATGGGTTTCTGCCAAGCTGAAAAAAATGGTATCTATCTCATCTTTGGTATATAAATCAGAAAGTCTTTCTTGAAATTTATCTCTAATATCTTGAATTGTCATATTTGAATATTTAGTTGGGTTCCTTGCATATTTCGTGCAAGTTTTAACATTTCTCAGAAAACTTTTAAATAAAGAATCCCTCGAAATTACTTTCTATATTTATCATTTAAAGCTTGCAAAATAGCCCAAGTCTCCGCGTCTAATTGTCCGCTATAGTTGCTCGGTCTAAAATGTAACTGGAAAGCCATAATTACTCGCTTAGTTTGATCATCCCAAACTCCGGTTTGTTTTATACCATAACCGTACTTTGCTAAATCCGCTTGAACAGATTTAATAAATGAACTTTTATTGTAGTCACTTGATACATATTTTGGTAAAAATCTATACTTGTCTACATCATTATACCAAGCTCCAACTCCATATTCTTCATATAATCTCTTCCATGGGAAAAATGCACCTGGATCTTCTTTTCTGGTTGGCGCAACATCACTATGTCCTAAAACAAAGGTCGGATCAATCTCATATCGTTTGACAATATCTTGTGCCAATTCCGCAACTTTTTTAAATTGATGTTCTGGAAATGGATAAAATCTCATCTTCCCATTAATGGTAGAATAACCAAGATTTACAATCTCAATTCCAATGGAAGAATCATTAATATTGGTTCGATCTAACCAAGAACTAACACCAGCATGCCAAGCTCTCTCGTTTTCTCCAACCAATACATAAATTTCGTCATCATCATAATCTTTAATGAGATAATGTGAACTTACGCTTTGCTGTGTTAATACTTCAGCCGATTTATCATTATGCAAGGCTGTATAATGCATGATCAAAAATTTCTGACGATAATCCTGACCCTTGGCAGGGTAGTGATGATTAGAAATTTTATAATTTTTAAGAATAGAAGATGCAATGTCGTGACCTTGTGCATCCTGAGCATGTTCTAGGAATACGGTATCTCGAATTACTTTTTCAACAACCTTTGTTTGAGTTTGAGTTGTAGAGCATGAGACAAGAAAAATCATCGGCAAAATTGCCCAAAGGATACGTTTCATAAAATGATAATTATTTGGATTCAAATGTAATTAAAAGTTCTTTGCAAAATAAAAAAATCACCTTGTTTTGCAAGGTGATTTCTGATTTCTAAATAAGTACTAATTACCTATTCTCGAAATCTTTTCCAACTCTATCAAAGAAATTCTCAACGTTCTCTTTTGTCTCACCCGTTTTTTTCTGGATGTTTCCAACAAACTGATCCCATTTTCCTTCTGCTAAAGTTAAATCATCGTCTGTAAGCTCGCCCCATTGTTCTTTGGCTTTACCTTTAATGATATTCCAATTTCCTCTTAACTTGTCTTCTAAACTACTCATAATAAATATTTTTTTGGTTATATAGGAAATAGTTCAACATCTATTCCGAGAATATCTCTTAAATGTTAATCTTATGCTAATACACTGATTGATTTTTATTTATTCATTTCCAGGTATAGCTTCAGGCCAGCTATCTCTATATTCCTTCATAGAATTTTCATAATCTTGTGCTAGAGACTCTGCATCTTTTTTACTATAAATATCTTTGGCCTTTTCAAAGAATTCGTCCTCCTCATCTTCTAAGTGATGCAAAACCGTTTCAGCTAGTTTGTCCATGGTGGCTTTCCAATGAGGTGAGCTCATATCTGTGTCGTCAAGTTCTTTGATTAATTCATCCATTTCGTGGTGCTCAGCAATTCCATGACGTGCGTCTTCTTGCATTTCATCTGTGTCAATGAGTGGAGCGTAAAAATATCTTTCTTCTGCCACAGCATGAACCTCCAATTCTTTTTTGAGCTCTTCCCATAACTGGTTCCTCTCTTCTGAATCTCCTGAAGTTTTAGATATCTTTTTTATTAAGTCACGTTGAATGTCGTGATCGTCTTTAATAGCTTTATAAATTTTCATATATCTTAAATTAGAGTATTAAAGATAATGAATATAAAGGGGTTATAAAATAATTGAAGTCGGAGATAGGAGCTTAAAAATCATTTTATTCTGATAATAAATAAAAAAGCACCTACATTGTTTAATGTAAGTACTTGACTCTTAGAGTGATCGCGCCAGGACTACTCAAGTATAATTCTTTTAAATTCTTTAACATTTAGCTTTCTACTATATCAAACATAAGTTGCTGATAATCAATAAAATTCTTTAAATTTATTGGATGAGGTGTTAAAGTTGAATTAAAGTAATTAAAGATATAATCCCTAAATAATCCCTAAATAATCCCTAAATCATATTTAACTTCTATATATTTGTATAAGTTCAAAACTATTTATCATGGCATCAGTATTTTATTTTATTCAGTCAAAAAAAGATAACTCAAATATTTATTTAAACTTTGCGCCGGACGGATCTAAAAGAATTAAGCGTAAAACACAAGAATCCATAAACCCAATCTTTTGGAATGCAGAACCCCAAAGAAAAGGTTTTCCAAAAAATATACACTCTGGATCTAAAGAATTAATAAAGGATATTCAACAGTTAAGAGAAAAGCTAACTTCTTTAGAAAGCTTCATATATAAAGAATACAATAATCGTAAAGCAGATCAACTTATAAATGGTGATTGGCTAACTAATGTAATAGCAAAATTCTATAACGACGGTAAAGAAATAAAAGATTTAGAATATTTATTAAAGTTCTTACCACACTATGAAAAGAATATACTACCGTTTAGATCACATAGAGGTAGAAGAATATCACATAGAACAGTTCAGAAGCATGCTACAGTTGTAAAGTATTTAATTGAGTTTATTACTTTAGAAAACCCAAAGCTTAAAGTTTATCAGTATGATAAATCGTATAGTAACAAGTTTGAGCAGTTTTTAAGGACCGTTAAACTTTTAAGTGATAATACTGTAGGAAGATATTTAAAGCATACCAAAACAATTATTAAGGAAGCTAAAAACGAAAATATTGCAGTACACCCACAACTAGAAGATATTAAAGGTTTCACAGTTGAAACACCTACTGTAATACTAGAACTTCATGAGCTTCAAAAAATTCAAGATCTAAAAATTGTTTCTGATTATCTAGAAACTTCTAGAGATTGGCTAATTATTGGATGTTATACCGGACAACGCGCCGGTGATCTATTCAAAATGAATAGTAAAATGATAATGAATATAGACGGTAATGATTTTATAAACTTAACACAATCTAAAACCGGTGTTACTGTACCGATACCATTACATAAAGAAGTTAGAAAAATATTAGATAAAAGAAATGGTGATTTTCCACCTTTATTTTCTAGTAATTCAGAAAGCAACAAAACCAGGTTTAATAAAGCTTTAAAGCTTATAGCTAGACAAGCTAATATAAATAGAATAGAGAAGGGAAGGAAGTACTTTAAAGAAAGTAAAAGCGCTAAAGGATATTATGTACATGGTGAATATCCTTTGCATGAAATTATATCTAGTCATGTTTGTAGAAGAACTTTTGCTTCTATGTATTACGGAAAAATCCCAAATCAAATTTTAATGTCTGTAACTGGACACAGAACAGAAAAAGAATTTTTAAAATATATAGGTGTTGAAAGTTCTGAACTTTCCAAACAGATGTTTAAATATTGGGATGCTTTAAATAAAACTGATCACCAGGAAGCGCCAAAAAAATCCCAAAACGCGCGATAATTAAAAGCTATTAGAATTTTGTAAATTTACTGTAATAACGTTCAAACTCTGTAAATATGGATATTCAAGAATACTTCACTTTTAAAGAATTTAAAGAAAATTATTTAATTGATTTTAATACTTTAGAAAGCAAACCACCATTATTAAAATATCTTTTTAAGTTATTAGAAACATATAAATCTTCTAAATCATTTTTAGATTTTGAACATTTAGATGAAAAGTATATGTTTATTGAAGCTTCAACTTTTGAAGATTATCAAGAATTAATTTCACTTAAAACAAATAAGCATATTGCTGAAGAAATATATATTCTAGCAGTTACCAATACTAATTTAAAAAGATCACTTCAAGAATTTTTAAACCAGGTGAAAAGCAAGTTTAATTCTTTAGATAGTTCTACATTATCAATACTAGAAGATTACTATGAGTTATTCAGAAAGCAACAAGTATTTTTATTAGAATTTGAAAATCAAAAGCAAAATAAAGCTAAAGAATTAGATTTAATTATTGAACAAATTGAACATGATTTAGAAGCTGAAAAACTTAAAATCAAAGGAAGCGCGCCGACCGTCGTACAACATGAACATATTTTAGATTTTTCGGATAATAAAAATCAAGTTAAAATAATACACTTAGATCAGCTAGGTGTATTAGAATTCTTAAAACAAAAGCTTAGTGATGAATCTAAAGTTTTTCATTTATCTACTATTGTTTCAGCTATTACCGGTATAAAAGCAAAAACAGTTAATTCTATGCTAAACCCTATGTATAGTGAATATTCTGAACAAAAGAACAGTCCATACAACAACAAGGAAAACATAATAATAGCAGAAAAAGAATACTTAAGGTTTAAACTAAAAGAACACAAGTTTAATATCAAATAATTCAAGATTAGTAAAGTTTTGTATTCCTAACGAATTCCTAAATTCAACTTTGTGATTAAATCATTAAACCGATATAATCATGACAAATCAAATTCAATTTTTAGGTGTTGATAAGGATCAACTAATTAATGAGATAGTAAGCAAAGTAAAATCTTCATTACTTGCAGAACTCGAAAAGCGCCAAAGCGCAAAACAATCTACTTATTTAAGCGCACAAGATATTTGTGAAAAATTCGCGATCAGTAAACCCACCGTTCATTCATGGCGCGCTCGCGGAATTTTAAAACCTTATAAATTAGGTTCTAGAATATACTACCGTTTAGAAGATATTGAGAAAGCAATGATAACAGAAATAGAATAATGTTATGAATGCTAAAAACAACTTAAATTATAAGTTTGTGTATAGTTTAGAGAAAATCAAAAAATCTTATAAGCAATACGCACTTGAAAGTTCAGAAGCTGAAAATCTTTTGCCGGTTAAAGTTAGAGTTGAACCAATACAAATACCAAAAAGGTTTCCAGGCGCTAAAATAGCTTTAAGGATTTTAAATAAAAATACTTGGAGATTTTCTAATACAACCGGATTGCGACCAATTTACTACAAAGATTTTTATTATGGTGATTTTCTTATAAATAATGAAAAATCTTTAATTCTAGTAAAAATAGATTTGGATAAAGTTACATTAAGATTGTTTCCACAATTTTACACAAATGACAAGCAAGTAATTGAGCAAATTACTGATAGCATAGTTCAAAAGCTTTTAAAACTGTAATGATCTACACCAGGAACAAAAAAAGGATATACAAAATCATGTATATCCTTTGGCGTTCAAACCTATCCATAAACATGGAATAGTACAAATTTAACCAATTTAAGTACAACGTTCAAACAATATATAAATGAAAATCCACAGAACCAATAAAAATAAAGGAACTACAGAAGGTTTCACAAGAATAGATAACCGGTTATTAGAAAACTCAAATCTATCCTGGAAAGCTAAAGGTATTATTTGTTATTTATTATCACAGCCGGAATATAAAAATATAACCATTAGATATTTAGAAACTGTATCTAGTGATAAATATAAATCTATCCGATCCGGATTAGAAGAACTTGTACAAAATCAATTTTTAGAATTAGAAGAAGTTGATAATAATTTAAAAGCTGAACAGTTTTATGAATTTATAGTTTATGAAGTTGGAAAAAATGAGGTGTACCCAAAACAAATACACCCTATAGCCAAAAAGGATACACCGTATAGCCAAAAGGGAAATGATATAACAACTAATAAAGAATATATATATATTAGAGAGGTTAAAGATTTAAATTTTCTGAAAGAAAGTATAATTCATAACAAAGAAAATATCATAGAACTATTCGATCAACATAAGCTTTCTATACATGATCTTCAGTTTAAAAAGTTGCTAGATGAATTTTTACATTATTTGAAAGCTAATAAATCATTATTTGAAAATAGACCGGTTAATGATCTTCAAACCTATTTTATAAATAGAACACTCAACAAAGAAAGCAAGATAAATTCAAGTGATCAAACAACTTTTGGATCTAAGGACTATTATAAAACACAAGCTATTGGACCAGCATATAAGAGGATAGATATTTAAGTATGTCCACATTTAAACAAGTTCTAAGCGCTTTCTATAATCTTTATATCAAACTATATCCAATCTAATACAGATAGCTGAAAAGCTTTGTAAATATCTAGCCGGTATTGGCTAATGATAAAGATAGATAGAATAACATTAATCAAAGTGTTGATTTCTAGCCGGTTCACATTTTTCTTAATACCAGAAAGCAGAATTTCATTTTTTAAAAATAATACCTAAAAAAGCACACTTTTATATTTAAGGTGTTTTAAATCCATTTGTTTTACTCTAAAGTTTCCTTTTATGTTGTTTCACACTAAAATAATTTAAATTCTTTAAATCTTCTTAATTCGGCGCTATTATGGATTTTATATAATAGGTGATACATAAAAATCTACTTATCTAACATAAATCATAAAATATAAAATCCCTTTATATATATCTTTATTAATTCAAAGAATTAGAATAATATTCAACAAAATCTTTAATGGAATGGAAGCGCACACAACCAAAAACTTCTTTAAACTCATTATTGATCTTTGTGAATGCTTCACTTGGAGATGAGCCACTTTTTATTTCTAACTTATATAGATTATAGAAACCATATTTTTTAGAAAGTTTTTTTATCCGGTTACTTTTATTTTCTAAAGCTTCAATTTTTTTATAAAGCTTATTAATTTCGTGATCACCTGGATATTGCTGATAGTTATTCATATTGAATTTTTTTTGATTGATCTAAGTTAGAAATATCTTTTCTAATTTTAGGTATATCCCTTTTGTCTATACCCCCCCATTAAAAAGTGATGCGCACAAAAAGTTCACTATTCGGCGTTGTTTTAATCTTTTGAGAAAAGAATTTTAACCCCATATCCCAGTAAGATTTTTTATGAAAGCTTCTACAAAAGTTTCAGTTTAAAAATAAATTCCTGGAACTAACTAAGTTTAGAATCATGTTAACTTTAATAATTTCTAGAAAATTAAAAATGAAAGCTGAAAAAAGATCATTGGTTTAATATAGATTTAAATAAAATCCCTAAAATAATCCCTAAATAAGATGTTGATTATCAATATATGAACAAAAATGTTCAGTTGGCGTTGTTTTAATCTTTTGAGAAAAGCTTATACAGAAGTTTCAGTTTAAAAATAAATTCCTGGAACTAACTAAGTTTAGAATCATGTTAACTTTAATAATTTCTAGAAAATTAAAAATGAAAGCTGAAAAAAGATCATTGGTTTAATATAGATTTAAATAAAATCCCTAAAATAATCCCTAAATAATCCCTAAAAAAAAATAAACCGATTGAAATTCAACCGGTTATATCTTATAAAGTGATCGCGCCAGGATTCGAACCTGGGACCGTCTGCTTAGAAGGCAGATGCT
>CAZKJO010000016.1:0-8824 GCA_964553105.1 uncultured Weeksellaceae bacterium
CCACCATCCCGATAGAAATCGGAATAAGTGGCTGTGCTTAAATGCTCCCCCTCTTGGGCTCGAACCAAGGACCCTCTGATTAACAGTCAGATGCTCTAACCAGCTGAGCTAAGGAGGAATGCTGTAAAAGCGGATGCAAATATAAATTAAGTTTTTATAATTGCAAAAATATTTTCAAACTTTTTTAAATTATTTTTCCCTTCTTCAAAAAAACTACTCCGTCGGGATGACTGGATTCGAACCAGCGACCACACGCACCCCATGCGTGTACGCTACCAGACTGCGCCACATCCCGAATTGGCGAGCCCAAAATTAAAACTTATTTTCAATTTTTAAAAATAATGTTTGAAAAATTTTAGACTTTTTCTTCTAAATCTTCAGTATCAACATCTTGCTTTCGTCGTGGCATTAGAAAATAATAGATCGCCGTCAACATATATCCTATCCAAATCAAATAAGCACCAAAATGAAACTTAGTTTTTAGTATTCGATGGCTAAATTCTTCATTGAAATCATATATCGTATACCCCAATCCTATACATGCCAATAGAAAAATAATAAAACATATCCATTGACGCATTTTCTTATCGAGCGTACGATAAACTATATGCAAAATCAAAATGACAAATAATTGAGATGCAAATATATAAGCTCCGCTCTGTAAAGGTGATTTAAGGAACGTATAGCTTTTATTAAATAAACTAATGCCTAACTTCCCAATCCAAGACATTTGAGCTAATAGCAGCGCAGAAATAGTTGAAAGCAGAAGTTGAATGAAAGCAATATTCAGAAAAGTTCTCATAAGTTTAAGCTTTTATATCCATTGCATCGCGCAGTTGGTTTCCAAAAACGTTGAAAGCCATTACCAGCAACAAAATCAATAAACCAGGAAGAATAGCTAAATGTTGTTTTCCTAAAATAATATGGGCATAATGCTCTTTAATAATGTTTCCCCAACTCGGCGTCGGTGGTTGAGCTCCAATTCCTAGAAAACTTAAACCACTTTCAATTAAGATGGCTGCAGCAAAATTGGCAGCCGAAATCACTATTACTGGCGCTAAAATATTGGGTAATATCTGCTTAAAAATAATTCTTGCATCACTCATTCCTAAGGCTCGAGCGGCTTCAACAAACTCCATCTCACGATAACTCAAAAACTGCCCACGAACAACACGTGCTACTTCTACCCACATGGTTAAACCTACGGCAATGAAAATTTGCCAAAATCCTTTACCAATGGCTAAGGTGATGGCCATAACTAACAATAAGGTAGGAATCGACCATACAACGTTAATCAACCACATGATAACATTATCTATCTTTCCGCGGTAATATCCTCCCAAAGCACCTATAACTATACCAACAAGCAATGAAATAGATACAGCAATAAAGCCAACAAAGAAAGAAATTCGAGTTCCGACCAATAATCTAGAATAGAAATCACGGCCGAAACTGTCGGTACCTAACCAAAAGGTCTTGGTATAGATAAAGTCCTTCTCTATTTGGTGGCCTTCTTGATAAGTAGACAATGGGATTGACTTTTTTTCTGCGACTAAACCATCTCCTGAAAAAGGAATATAAACGATCGCATCATTCGTCAATTCATAATCAACGATAGGAATTTCCTCAAAATCTTGTTCTCTACCAAAGAAAAAGTCGCTGAAAGATGTCCCACTATTATAATCCGGAAGAGGCTTTTTGAGCATTAATTGCTTATATCCAATCGGTTTATACTTTAAAGACACCTGTTGCAAGGCTGCATTTTTAGTATCATCTGTAGACAGTGCATAGGCGAAAACACTCACAAAAGCCGCCAAGAAAATAATAAATAGACAAGCTAATGCTAGCGGATTTCTTTTTAGCTTTTGAATTGTAATTTGAGTCAGAGATTCACCTCTTTGTACCATGTAGTAGCCTTAAATAATTGCTTAAAATACTTAAAAAAATAATTAACGCATATCTCTTAAGACATTAATAGACTCCTCTAAGTATAAATCTTTTTCAAGGTTTTTGTGCCATTCTTTTCTACGCTCTTTTAGGATGGTATCATTCTTAATTAAGGCTTGCTCATAAATTGGCGAATTTAATTTTAAACCATTTTTATACTTAGATAACTCTTCAAACTTTTTAGACTCAGCTTCTCTCTTATCATACTCGGCTCTAAATTTATTATAGTTTAAATAAATAGTCTTTTCATCGTCCATTTTTTTAGCATAACGTGCATATTCATCTACCAGTTGGACTTGTGGAAGTTGTGCGATCCTAGCTTTACTTTTTTCAACAACTGCTTTCTTATCCCATGGCGTTGGCCACTTATCATAGCTAAGTGAACCAATCTGATCCCAAGGTAATGCGGCGTCTCTAGATCCTTCAGAAATGTCCATATAAGAATATCTATCTGGAATCACTATGTCTGATGCAACACCCTCTAATTGGGTTGAACCACCATTAATTCTATAAAACTTCTGGATGGTAAATTTCAACATTCCATACTCCTCGTTGGAATTCATAAACCAACTTAACGGGCGAACTGTCTGAACCGTTCCTTTACCATAAGTTTTTTCGCTACCTAAGATGATTGCTCTATCATAATCCTGTAAAGCTGCAGCTAAAATTTCTGATGCCGAAGCCGAAAGCTCATTAACTAAAACAACCATCGGTCCATCCCAAACTACATCTGAACCTTTGTCGTCATATACTTTCTTGTTTCCATCACTACGCATTACTTGCACAACTGGACCTTGATTGATGAAATGACCGGCAATTTCAACACACTCTGATAAGTCTCCACCTCCGTTATTTCTAACATCGAAAACCAATCCTTTAATATTACTTTTCTTTAATTCTTCAATCTCACGAGCAACATCATCTGAAGCATCATGGCCTTTTCCATCATAATTTAAATAGAAAGATGGTAAGTAAATAACGCCGTAGTTATCTCCCTTATCGTCTTGAACAACTGCTCCACGAGCAAATGTTTCTTCTAACTCGACAATATCTCTAACAATTTTAATCTCTTTAAATGATCCATCCTTCTTCTGAACGGTAAGCGTAACGGTAGTTCCTTTTTCTCCTCTAATCAAGCGAATGGCGTCTTCTAACAACATTCCAACCACACTTACGGCTTCTTTGTCTCCTTGCGCAACTTTGCTAATTTTATCTTCAACCTCCAAGTCACCTTGTTTCCAAGCCGGACCACCAATGACCAAACTCTTAATTGTTGGATATCCTTTTTCGTCGGCAAGTGTAGCTCCAATACCTTCTAATTGCCCCGACATACTCAACTCAAAATCTTCATTTTCTTTAGGTGAGAAATAATTGGTGTGTGGATCGAATTCTTCGGTGAATGAATTTACATAAATAGATAACCAATCCCCTTTCTTTCTTTTCTGGAATCGACGAAAGAACTCAGACATATCATCACTTACCTTTTTTCTAGCTTCTACTTCTAACTGCACAAAACTCTTACCCCTCGGGTCAAACTCATCTTTATCTAACCCAATAGAATCTTTTTTAGCCCAAGCTTCTTCATTCTTAGCAGATTCTTCCATAATCACGATCTCCTGAAGAATGCTATATTTCAATCTATCTTGCCATTTCTTCTCCCATTCTGCTTGGGTTTTGGTGTATGTGGATTCTTCAGAATCAAATATTATGTAATTATCCGTGTTATAGTCTAGTGGTTTCTTCAAGCTTTCTTTGGTTAAGTTCTTCAACTCTTCCATGCGGTTATAAAGTGTATCAATCGATTGATGATAGAAAGTTAAATCTTCATTATTAAAGAAATCATCCATCTTATTTTTATACTTAGAGAAATTCTTCATATCATCTCCTTTGAAATAAGTTTTATACGGATCTAATTTCTGCAAATACCCATCAAAAACTCGTTGCGAAAACTCATCATTCACTTCCTGTGGCGAATAATGTAGATAGGAAAGGGTTCTTCTTACATTCTTAATAATTTCTTTAGTCTTAGAATCATCTCCCAATTGTAATGGGGAACAATAGCAAAAAACTAAAAACGACATGGATAAGATCGCTAGAAGTATATAGGTTTTTCTTAAATATTGCATTGTAGGTTATAAATTTTGTTAAGAAATAATCAATTCCTAAGCCAAAAAAGGCTAAAACTGATTAATTGGTTACATTTGAACAATAATACACAAATATAATTTCTTTTTATGGAAAAACCATTGATACTAATTACGAACGATGACGGAATCACAGCTCCTGGCATACGAGCCCTAATAGATATGGTAAAATCAATCGGCGATGTAGATGTTTATGTTGTTGCTCCAGATAGCCCACAAAGCGCAATGGGACATGCCATTACCATTAATTCTACACTTCATATAGAAGAAATAAAAGGTGGTGCTGTACAAGAATGGTCTTGCAGTGGAACGCCCGTAGATTCAGTAAAAATCGCAGTTGATAGAATTTTACCAAGAAAACCTGATTTATGTGTTTCTGGTATTAATCATGGTTCCAACTCATCGATTAATGTTATATATTCTGGAACTATGTCAGCAGCAGTTGAAGCTGGAATCGAAGGAATTCCTGCCATAGGCTTCTCCTTATCAGATTTTTCTTATCACGCTGACTTTAAGGCTGGAGAAAAATTCATTAAAAAAATCATCCTTGAAACCCTTGAGAATGGATTACCTGATGGAGTGGTTTTAAATGTTAATATCCC
Source organism: uncultured Weeksellaceae bacterium (assembly GCA_964553105.1). Lineage (GTDB taxonomy): Bacteria > Bacteroidota > Bacteroidia > Flavobacteriales > Weeksellaceae > Profundicola. The sequence continues at coordinate 4,694 of CAZKJO010000016.1, forward strand.
AAAATTACCAGAAGAAGAGTTAAAAGGAATTAGAATCTGTAGACAAGCGCGCGCAAAGTGGGACGAAAGTTTTGAGGAAAGAGTAGACCCTAGAGGTAGAAAATATTATTGGCTAACCGGTAACTTCATTAATATGGACAGAGGCAAAGACACAGATGAATGGGCTTTGGCCAATGGATATATTTCTGTTGTTCCTGTTCAATTTGATATGACAGCTCATCAGTTTATGCCGAATCTCAATACTTGGGATTTAAATGGTTTTAATGGTGAATAAATTTTCATAAACTAAAAGGCCTTGAATTCTCAAGGTCTTTTTAGTTTATATTTAATTCTTTCTACTTCAGTATGTATTTTTTAACCACCGCCTTCATAGAATCAAAACCTATTTCTTCCATATCGATTTCATCCTTAGATAACCATTTTGCTTCTTGAATTTCAGATTTTTCTAAATTAATTTTTTGATCATCCTTTAGTTCAATTTCAAAAATAATATCTAAAGTTCTATATAAAATATCTCTGAATTTATAATCATTAGGCTCGGTATCCAATAATTCCAAATCCTCCATCTCAATATCGATATCCAATTCTTCTTTCAACTCTCTCTTTGCAGCAAATTGAGCCGATTCTTTTGGATCAACAAATCCACCTGGAAAGTCTAATTTTCCTTTTTTAGGCTCATTATTTCTTAGCGTAAATAAAACTTTATTATCTCTGCGCATAATCACCATTACGGCCGCAGCACAATTATGATAATATACAAAACCACAATTTAAACATTCAAACCGATGATGATTCTCGAACTTGTGATTAGATGAACCACATTTTGGACAAAATTGAAAGAATTTAGGCATAGCTTTATCTGTTTACAGGATTAATTATTGGTTGAAAAACTAACTACTTTTGCGCTATCTTTTTGAGCATTCTTTTTCTTAGAAGAGCTTTTAGTTGGGGATTCTAAATTCAAATTTTCACTAACAACACCCTTATCTAGTTTAGGCATTAGACTATCTGAAGCTATTTTAAGTGTATCCTGCTTTACTATTCTATCCTCTAGCTCCATGGTAATAGGATAATCACCTAATAAACCTATCAATGAAAATGAAGTATAAACAGAACGAATTTGCTTATTTCCTAGCGCAATAATACTGATAGAATCATTTTCCCCTCTCACATAAGTTGTATAGTTTCCATGCCACCATCCATTGTGATACCACAGCTTTTCACCTGTATCCCACTCCATTAACCTTATTCCAAGCCCATAATTCTTAACACCGGGTTTTTCGTAACTATAACCTTGCTTCATCAATTTCTTTAGCTTCTCAGACAAAAACTTTTTAGCATACATCGCCTTGTCCATTTTAAATAAATCTCTTGGCGTTGAATAAATATTCTTGTCACCATAGATATTATCTAAAAAATTGAAATCCCAACGTTTATTTCTCGAAGTATAAGATTGGCTAACTTTTGCAGAGTCCTTAATATTAAAAACAAAAGTATGATCCATTTTCAAAGGATCGAAAACGATGTATTTCATCGCCTCGGGATAAGTTAAACCAGTAACTTTCTCAATAATTAAAGCCAATAAAGCATAGTTGGTATTACTATAATTAAAAGTGGTATTAGGTGATGAATACGGCTTTGAAATCCCTTGCACCAAAGCTTCTAAAACATTATCATTTGTTTGGATGTTGTTCGTATTCCAGTACTTATCATCGTGCTCGAAATAAGCATAGTTTGGCAATCCGCTTCTATGATTCAATAAATCTCTGACTGTTACATTTTTATAAGGAAATGCCGAGTAGAAATTAGAAACTAATTGATCTAATTTAAGCCTATCCTCTTCTACCAGCTTCAAAACCGCCAGCGCAGTTAAAACTTTAGAAATAGAAGCAATATGAATTGGTGTATCTGCGGTTAATGCTTCTTCAGTTTCAAAATTGGCAAATCCTCTATATTTTTCGAAAATTATTTTTCCATTTTTGGCTACTAATAGTCCACCACTGACCTGGTTGTATTCCCAATAATTCTCATAAAAATCTTGAACATAACTGCGTTTCTTGTTAAGTTCAGATTTATCGAGTTTTATCCCTTTAAAAGTTTCGTCGTAATCTATATATGGATAATGTGGAAGATTTAAGGTATCTCTATGCTCAAACTCAGCTTCAGCAACTGACTCTCTATTCTTTTGACAGCCAACGGCCATCAAAATACTTAAACCTAATAGAATCCAACTTTTCATATAACATTACCAACCAAATTCAGCCTCGAATTGCTCTAAGAAGCGTATATCGTTTTCAAAGTACAAACGAATATCTCCAATTTGATATAACAACAGGGCAATACGCTCTATTCCCATTCCAAAGGCATATCCACTATATTCTTCTGGATCAATTCCAACATTATTAAGTACGTTAGGGTCTACCATTCCACAGCCCATAATTTCTAACCAACCTGTTCCTTTGGTGATTCGATAGTCTGTTTCAGTTTCAAGTCCCCAATAAACATCAACTTCGGCACTTGGCTCAGTGAACGGGAAGTAAGATGGTCTTAGTCTAATTTTAGACTTACCGAATAATTCTGTTGTGAAGTATTGTAAAGTTTGTTTCAAATCCGCAAATGAAACATTTTTATCAACATACAATCCCTCGATTTGATGGAACATCGCGTGAGATCGAGATGAAATAGCTTCGTTTCTATAAACTCTACCCGGAGACAAGATTCGCATAGGCGGCTTGTGATTTTCCATAAATCGAATTTGTACCGACGATGTATGCGTTCTCAATAAGAAGTCTGGATCTTTTTCGATAAAGAAAGTATCCTGCATATCTCTTGCTGGGTGATACTCAGGAAGATTCAATGCTGTAAAATTATGCCAATCATCTTCTATTTCTGGTCCCTCTGAAAGCGCGAAACCAATTCTTTTGAAAATATCTACAATTCTATTCCTAACAACACTAATAGGATGGCGAGCACCCAACTCAATTGGCATCCCGGGACGAGTAAAATCCTCGAAAACACCTCCCTCATCTTGGGATTGCCCACTTGATTTTAAGGTCTCAATTTTTTCGGCAGCAGAAGTCTTAAGCGTATTTAAAGCCTGACCTACTTCTCTTTTTTGCTCATTGGGAACATCCTTAAATTTCGCGAATAGGTCATTTAGAATTCCTTTTTTACTTAAAAATTTAATTCTAAAATCTTCTATTAATTTAGAATCTGTTGCGTTGAACTCCTCTATTTCCTTTAGGTATTGTCGAATATCTTCAATCATAACTCCATCAATATTTTTCAAAAATACAATTTTAACGTGAATCGCTTAGTTAAGCTAAACAAAAAAAGGCTGTTTTTTCAAACAGCCTTTATATAAGTTTTATCGTAATTTAATTACTCTGCTACTACTTCGTCTGCAGCATCAACCTCAACTACCTCAGCATCACCTTGGTTTGCTTTGATATTGACACGTAAAGTTACGTTATCTTTAATAACTGCACCTTTTGCAGGGTTAAATACAATACCGAAATTTTTACGATCGATAGTAAACTCTTCTGAATCCATAGTGAAAGTTTCACCTTCTAAGCTAGTATTAGCTTTGAAAGTAATGTTTTTCTCGTCTTCTCTTAATTTTAAGTTACCACTAATTTCTGTATTATAATCTCCTTCGATTTTGTTAACAGCAGTAATTTTAAATGTAGCCGTAGGGTATTTCTCTACGTCTAAGAAATCTGCACTTCTTAAGTGACCATCTAATTTAGCTTTATCTTCTGGAGACTCGTTCAAGTCCATAGATTCTAATGAAGCCGCGTCTATAACGAATTCCCCTGAAACTAATTGACCATCTTCAATCCCTACAACACCTGATTGTAATTTAATCGTACCGTGGTGACCTTGCTCTTCAGTTTCTCCTTCGTAGATTTTGAAAGCTCTCCAATTAACGTTTGACACTTCGGTGTCAACTGCCAAGTTAGCTGTAGTCTCAGATCCAACTGCTACCTCTTCAGCATCTTTTACTTCAACTGCCTCTTTTTTCTCACATGCTGTGAATGCTAATAAAGCAACAGCAGACAATCCTAAAAATACTTTTTTCATCTTTTATAATTTTGGGCAAAAATACACATTTTAAAATTAACCAACTAT